>NZ_PCOB01000011.1:0-23538 GCF_002975115.1 Bacillus sp. MYb78 | reverse complement strand
CCGGTAGGTCCAGTAGGTCCTGGAGGTCCACCAGAAGGCCCAGTAGCTCCGGTTATTCCGGTAGGCCCAGTTGCTCCAGTTATGCCGGTAGGTCCAGAAGGCCCAGAAGGCCCTATTTGAGGTAAAGGAAAGGGTATGTGGCAACAATTCTTTTTAAATTTACTCATTTTTACACCTCCCTTATAAATTAACTATCAATTTATATTTATACTTTAACAACTTATGAGTAAACAGACACACGGGTGTAAGGAAAAAACCTATGAAAATTACATAATAGATTTTAAGAGCAAGCCTCTATTTTAAATTCCATACCAAAAAGAGCAGCTAGCAAAAGCTAACTGCTCCAAACAGGGATGTGTCTCTAGATGTAGTTATAGTATAAACGGAATATTGAGTTTTATTCAGGGAGTAGAAGGAAATGAATAAACTTAGGCTGATCCAACTTGGTTTTGGTCTGCAACATCAGAATCAAATGTGTTTGTCGCGCTTACACCGTTAAAGGTATTAACAACAAAAGAAACATTTGATGCTCCTGAACCATTATAAGATTTTGTATTCTCTTTTGGAGAAACATTATAAAAATCACCTAAATTGAAAGATCCATTACTGTTTTGAACGACAAGATTTCCAACGACAGAAGGCATACCATTCACCCACTTTCTTAGGAAGTATTTAAGTTAGTATATGGTGTATGTGTCTAGGGGTTCATTTGGATCTAAGATTTCGAAGTTATTGCTCGTGAAGATTTTAATAAAATAATCCTTTTGAAATTATATAGGTAAAATTCACATTTGAGCAGCTTTTTGAATGTAATAAGGTATTAAATTAATGAAAACGCCCAAAATTGGACAAAACTGTTTCATAAGAAGGAGTGAGATGGTTGAATAATTTAAAGAAAAAGAAACTAAAAAAAGCAATTGCTCGTCGTACAAAGGCTATACAAAAATATGAGAAAGACAGAATAGATAAAGCTTGGAGGAATCTTTTTATACAGACAAGTATCATGAAATAAATATAGTCTGGCTAGAAAACTAGAGGACACCAATTCATTAAAGCAGCAATTAAAGCTGTTTTAGGAATAGGTGTCCTTTTTATGTTGAAAAGGGAGATGGGGAAATGAAGGTGTTAAAGGATCAATTACGTGAATGGAAAAAGAAATCCAAGCAAGGAAAGAAAAAAAACAAGAAAAAACAAAAAGAGAAATTAAGCACTCGTGATATTGAAGATTTAATGGGGATGTATAGACCTTGCTATGAACGAAGACGTGGAGCAATAAGACAAAAGTAATTTAAAAATAAAAAGGAGTGGTCTTACATGACTAAACAATTATCTTTCTTACCAAAAATCGATAGAACGGCGACACAAGAGGAATTAGAAGGTGTGTTGGAAAGCATACGTATACATAGACAATTTGGGGTGATGCGTAAAGAAATGAGAGTCACTCCTTCTTATGAAATACGTGAGCATGGTCCTACACATACAGTTGGAAAACCATTAGAAGATGTTGCTATAGTAAATATTCAACAAAGCAAAAGAGAAGAGTGGATTGAAAAAATGTCATTACGTATTGATCAGTTTCTAAATCGATTAGGAAACGGACGTGCAGGAAGTATTCAAAGAGATATTATTTATAAACGTTATTTAGAAGAAGAGGATGTGTGTGACTACATGGTTTATAACGAGATAGGGATGTCAGAGCGCACTTATCGACGTTGGAAGTCTAAAGCGTTTTATAAACTTGCTTTTGCACTAGGATTAGAAGTTTATGAGACAGAAGAAACTGGAGGTAATAAATAATGAATTTTGTTCAACCGATACGTGATCCAGAGCAAATACAACAAATTAAAGAATATCTAAAAGAAAAGAATGAACGCAATTATATTTTGTTTGTAATGGGAATTAATACAGGTCTACGTATTAGTGATATTTTAAAACTGAAGGTTGGAGATTTAAATGGCAGCCATATATCAATGCGTGAAATGAAGACAGGTAAGCAGAAACGTATTCGGATTACTGCAGCATTAAGAAGAGAGTTAAAGTGGTACATTGAAGATATGGAAGACTATGAGTATTTAATTAAGAGCAGACAAGGAAAGAATCGACCAATCGGAAGAAGCATGGCATATAAAATACTTAGTACCACAGCAGCAAAGTTTGGTTTAGAAGAGATTGGGACACATACATTACGTAAGACATTTGGATATCATATGTACATGCAGACAAAGAACATAGCTTTGCTGATGGAGATATTCAATCATTCAAGTGAACGAGTAACGTTAAGATATATAGGAGTAAACCAAGATGCAATGGATAAAGCAATGACTAGGTTTAAAATCTAATCATTGCTTTTTTGTTCAAGGATAGTAACACATGCTTATCGACTTAAGAACAGAAACTTACGCTTGAACATAAAATCAAATTTAGATGAGCAAAGCTATTTCAAGTGAATAGAATCCACTCTTTAAGAATACATAAAAAATATATATACAAGCGTAGTCTAATCACTACATCATTGGCGAAAGTAGAATTCTATAAATTTTGGAGGAAGAGATATGCAAAAAAAGGTTCTCCTGTTTACAGATTTAGGGATTGATGATGCGTTTGCTATACTGTACACCTTTTTTCGTAAAGACATTCAACTTGTAGGAATCGTGGCCGATTATGGAAATGTATCAAGAGAAAATGTAATTAGTAATATTAACTATTTAAAGTACATTTCGGGAAGAGAAGAAATACCTGTATTCCTTGGTGCTTCTGTACCGTTGACAGGTATATTGATTCAGTATTTCCCTGAGGTACATGGAAAAGTTGGATTAGGACCTATTATTCCACCTGAAATTTCATATCCAGTTTATCCTTTAAATGATATTTATCAAATTATAGAATCGAATTTAGAAGAACTTACAATTATCAATTTAGGAAGACTTTCTTCGCTAGCTACGACTTTTGTATTGAATTTAGAAACAATGCGAAATGTAAGAGAATGCATTTGCATGGGGGGAGCTTTTTTCTATCCAGGTAACGTAACTGCTGTGGCTGAAGCTAATTTTCACGCAGACCCTTATGCAGCAAACTTAATTCTGCAACATGCAAAGAACTTGACAATTATTCCTTTAAATGTGACCCAACATGCGATTGTTACACCCGAAATGGTCCAGCAAATCGATGCATTTCATCGAAATACACAGGATCTTGCAGGACTCATCATCAAACCTATGCTAGATTATTATTATAATTTCTACTCCAAGTCTAATCCTGGTATAAGTGGAAGTCCTATGCATGATTTTGTAACGGTGTGGTATTTGCTGAATCAAGAGGCTGTTAGTCTTTCAAGGGTACCCATTAAAGTAATTCCTGATCAAGGGGAAGGATTTGGTCAAAGCATTGCAGACTTTCGTTTCGTTACTAATCCAGGCTATAAAACGCATAATGTAGCTTTTCAGTTTGATTATGAAAGATTCAGGAAGGATATTATGGAAACGTTCTTAAAGAAGAGAGTGTAAAAGACTTTATTCATTTTATTTAACGTATAGGAATCCAACTTTTTAGGTTGAAATTCTCTTAGCATACAAAATTTTTGAAATTTTGGCTGTATCTCATCACTATCAAGCTAATAAAATAAAATCCCGCTAAAAATAAAAATCCACTGACTATTTAAAGTAATTAAATGCAGTGGATTTTTATATTTGGAGTACATTAAAACTTTAAATTGGTAGCCATGTTATTCTACCCCATTCTATACAGTTACTCATTTTTATTGTGTTGTGTAACTCAAAAGAGGAAGTGTTATGAAGCTATGAATATCAAAGGCTGTGGCATTTGGCTTAGTTACACAAAATATAAGATATGGGTAAGTGGTAGTATCAAGGAATTGAATGGTGTATATACATAAATATAAAATGTAAGGGGGAGGTAATGGTGATTCATGTTAAATGAAGAACTATTAGAAGTAATAATTAGATACAAAAGGAATACTGGAAAAAATCCTGATGTGTTAAAGCTAAATCCAACTTATTTTAGAAATGTTTTAGAAGAATTGAATTATCCAAAGTGGATTATTAAAAAGAAAATGACAGAAATGAAAAAAAGTATATTTGGTGTACCAGTGGAATTAACAGATGCAGTGGAAAAATTTGAACTATGAAAAGGTTGGCAGAGTCGTGACCGCTTTTTGGCAGGAAATGTGTCGGTTATTTTGGAATTAACGTGTTATATTTGTATTGTGGGAAGTGGCGGGAAACACAACTCACTATGTTGTTTCTAAAATTCTAAACGGTTCGTAATGATGGCACATAAAATCCGAAACCAGCAGATGGTAACGATTGAATGATACCATTATTAAGGAGAGCTTTTGCTCTTCTTCCAGCTACTTAATAATGTTGGTGCAGAGAAACGTAACAACATTAGGTGGTTGGAAGAAGAATAAAACTTCAATTACCGTAGTTAAAGTACAAATTAATACTTAATGAAAAAAGCATCCGAATGGGTGCTTTTTATTTTGGAGGAGGATGAATGATGGATTTAACATTAGAAAGTTTAGAAAAGTGTTTTAATGAAGCTGTGGATGGAGGGCGGAGTATGTTGCTGTTGTAATTGAAGTGACCGGATTCCTAAGTGATGAAGTGATTATCAATAGTAAGCATAATATCGCTGCAAAATTAGAGTATTATAAGAAAACATATAATGATGATTTAGAACATAGATATGCTTCAGGTATTCGTATTATAGGATTTGCACATGGATATTCATTTTCAGGAATTCAACGTGATTTAGGATTATCAGTGGAATAATGATTAAACCAATAGCAATTATCGTAGGCGCTGCCGTGATCGGTTTAGCGTCTTATTTATTGTTAAGTAAAGATAGGTAGAAACTATAGACTAGTAAACAAGCTGTTTTTGACTTTTAAACATAGAATATGATGAAGTTCTATTTTTAAGAGGAGGTAATCAAATTTATGGGATGTAATGGTAATTTCAGACATTTTCGAGATTGTGATAGATTTTGGGATGATTTAATGTTCTGTAGACGCAGACGTAGAGATTTTAACGATTGTCGTTGCAGACGTGATCGTGACTGCGATTGTGATGAATGTCGTCGCAGACGTAATCAGCATCATGACTGTGATCATGATAAGCGTCGAGATTGGTAAATTCCTTTGGAAGAGTGCTTTGAAGAAAAGCACTCTTTTTTTGTTCAAGGATTTTCTGGTCTTATTTGTTAAGGGATGATAAGGGGTAAGGGTAATGTGTGAGCATAAGTATCAAGTGTTAGGGAGTGAAACGCAAACATTCTTTGCTGATGGTGGGCAAGTAGCTATTGATGTATCTGCTACATTCTTTTATGAAAAGTGTCTTGATATTCAATATCGTGAGGAAAGAATTAATCCAGGAGTGATTGAAGTCAATGACTAGACATTACTTAATCAATACATTAGTTAATTGGCGTGAGAGTATCGAAAAATTCCATATGAATTATTCATTACAACATTTGAAGGATCATTGGCAAATGAGTGATGAAGAAGCTTTAGAAACATATCAAGAAGAACTCGTACCACTATTATCAATGGGTTATAACTGGTATGAATATAAACATCCGAAGTTACGTGAGTTATTAGGAGAATGGTAAGGAGTGAGGATAGATGAGTAAGGTTTCTAGATGTTGTTTAGTTTGTGACTATCAAATTAAAACGTATCATTCGCCAGAAGATGAATATCAAGAAGTAACTGTTTGTCCGAAATGTAATGGTGCTTTTGTAGATATGTTTAAGCTAGGGAAGTACAAACAATCTAACGAGAGTGTAGAACCCTTATTACAAATTGTACAATCAGGTATCAATGCTGTTCCTGTTGTACTGTACAAAGGTAAAGAGATAAAGGGAAGAGTAAGGATTAGCTTTGATTGGAAGACAAACTACAATCGTAGATCAGGTACTTACATTCATATCGAACATGTAGAAGATACCGAGGAACGTATTAACACAAAGATCATACAGCACAATTATCCTATTGTGGAAGAAGAAATGGAACTGATATATGCGGACGGAAGAATATAAAACCAAACAACAGAAGCGTAAGTTCTATGACAGTGGTGAGTGGAAGAGTATACGAGAGCAAGTAAAGAAGCGTGACAACTATGAATGCCAAGAATGTAAACGAAATGGTTGTGTCCAAACAGACACGAATGAATACAGTGAGAGTGCAAAGCGTAAGAAGATTCAACTCGTTGTCCATCACATAAAAGAACTAGAACATCATCCAGAACTTGCATTAGAAATAGACAATTTAGAAACAGTCTGTGTGGATTGCCATAATAAAGAACACGGTAGAACATTCAAAAAGAAAATCAACAAATGGGAACACGATGAAAAGTGGTGAAAATGATTCAGAAACAGTGCCCCCCCTTAAAATATTTCATTAGAAATTGCTCTATGGGGCACCGGAGGAGGGGGTCGATTTTTCAAATTTATAACCAAATTCGCGCGTTATATCAAATTGGAAAACGATGTAAATCAGAAGGGAGGGATATTGTGGCTAGAGTGAAGCGTGAAACAATGAGAAAAAGGATTGAAAAGGATCTAACAAATCAATTAAAAGAAAAAAAGATTGTAGGTAATCATTATACTGACTTAATTCAAGACTATTTATCGTTGTGGGATATAAAGTGTATTCTTGTTGATGATATTGAAGAAACAGGAATAAAAGTATCTGGCATGCATGGTCCGAAATCCAATCCTTCTATTAATGATTTACATAAAACAAATGATCGAATGATAAAGATTTTAGATGCACTTGGATTAGAAGCATCGGCAGAAGAAAAGAAAGTTCCTTCAAAACCTGTGCGCTCAGTTAAAGATTTAACATGATTCAAAATAAATATGTCACTGAATATATTGAGATGTATCGCGCAGGGAAAATTAAGCTGAATAAAGAGCGCATAATGCTAATTGAGTACCTGGAGAAATACATTTTAATACGCGATGATTTGTATTTCGATAATGAAATGCATGAGGACTATATAAAATTCACTGAGAAATGGTACTTTGAATTGCAAGCATTTCAAAAGTTCCTAACAGCATTTGTTTTTCTTTTCTATAAAGAAGATGATTCTGTTTTTTACGAGCAATTTTTAATTATGATGGCTCGTGGTGGTGGTAAAAACGGTTTAATTTCATCATTATGCCATTTCTTTATTAGTCCGCTGCATGGAATAGATCGATACAATGTTTCAATTGTGGCAAACAACGAGAAGCAGGCTAAAGTTTCTTTTCGTGAAGTCTATGATGCTATTAAAGGAAAAGAAATACTAGAGGATATGTTTTATCGAACCAAGGTAGAGATATTGAGTAACGATACTCAAAGCATTATGCAATATCATACATCTAATGCTGGTTCTAAAGATGGACTTCGTGACGGTTGTGTTATTTACGATGAAATACATCGATATGAAAACTTTGATGTAGTAAATGTATTCTCTAGTGGACTTGGAAAAGTACCAAATGCTAGAGAATTTTTTATTGGTACAGATGGCTTTGTTCGCGACGGATTCCTGGATAAAACAAAAGAGCGAGCGATGAACATTCTAAAGGGAAAGGATTTAGAAGATCCATTATTTCCTTTTATTTGCAAGATAGATAATCCAGAAGAAATTGATAATCCTGATGTATGGGAAAAAGCGAATCCAATGTTTAGTGAGCCGAGAAGTTCTTATGCTAAACAATTATTTAAAAAGGTATTAACTCAATATAAACAATTAGAAAATAATCCTTCAAATCGTGAAGAATTCATAACAAAACGTATGAATTATCCTGAAACAGATTTAACAAAATCTGTAGCTTCATGGGAAGAAATCATGCGTACTGGTTTTGAAGAAGATGGGGAAACGCTCAGAGAGGTTCCAGATTTAAAACATAAAGTAGCTGTAGGCGGACTTGACTTCGCCAGCATCAAAGACTTTGCGGCAGTCGGTTTACTATTTAAACACGGTGAAGATTATATATGGAAAGGTCATTCATTTGTACGTAAAGGATTCTTGGACAAGGTGAAATTAAAAGCACCTATTTATGAATGGTCTGAAGATGGCTTACTAACTATTGTGGATGAACCAGTTATTAATATCTCTCATATTGTAGATTGGTTTGTAAAAATGCGTGAGATATACGGGTTTAACACAATAGTAGCTGATACTTTCCGTCTTGATCTTGTTAAGACAGCACTTGAAGCTGAAGGTTTCATATTATTATACATTCGTAATCCAAAAGCGATTCATTCACTTTTAGCTCCACGAGTTGAAACATTATTTGCAAACAATCGTATTATTTTTGGTAATAATCCATTAATGCGTTGGTACACCAATAACGTCTACGTCCACATCAAAAAAGACGGCAACAAAGAATATTTGAAGAAAGATGAATTTAAGAGAAAAACAGATGGATTCCAAGCCTTTATCCATGCATTATGGCAAGCGGATAACATTCTTGTGGATGAATTCGACTTTATGTTAGACGGTATTAAATTCTAATAAAGGGGGTGATAATCATTGGATGGTTGGACGCAGTATTTAAAAGAAATAGTGAAGTAGGATTTATGTTTGATGTGGAAATGTTTATTGAAAAAGCAAATAGAGTCCATATGAAGCGACTAGCGATTGATACATGTATTTCTTTTTTAGGAAGAACAATAAGTCAGTCGGAATTCAGAGTGAAAAACGGTGAAGAATTTGAAAAGGATGAGCTTTATTACCGATTAAATGTTAGACCAAATAAGAATATGACAGCAAGTACTTTTTGGGAGAGTTTTATTTATAAACTTATTTATGATAATGAAGCTTTGATTATCCAAGCGGATGATGGTGATCTACTTATTGCTGATGACTTTGAACATAACGAATATGCTGTGTTTGAAGATACTTTTACAAATGTCACTGTAAAAGATTATCAGTTTAAGAGAAGTTTTAAACAAAGTGAAATCATTCATTTAAGATACAGGAATGATAAGTTATCACCTCTTATCGATGGTTTGTTTACTGATTATGGTGATTTATTCGGTAGAATATTAAGTTCTCAAAAACGTAAGAATCAAATTCGCGGAACAGTTGATATGGACATGCTCGCTGCAAAGAGCAAAGAACACCAATCAAAACTGCAAGAGTTCATTGATAACATGTACAAAGCGATTGGAGAAAAAGATGTCGCTATCATTCCACAACAACCAGGTTTTAAGTATGCTGAAACGTCAGGTGGAGCAAGTTCAGGGCAGAGTGTGGAGGAAATTAATAAAGTAACAAATGGCTTCTTAAATCAAGTAGCAATGGCTTTTGGTATTCCAACTGCTTTGATATATGGCGAAATGGCTGATGTTGAGAAGCAAACGAAAAATTATATGCTTTTCACAGTGAAACCTTTATTAAAAAAGATTTCTGATGAAGCAAACGTTAAATTTTTTGAAGAAGAAGAATATCTTTCAGGTCAAAAAATTGAAGTTAAAGCTGTTTCTTATCAAAGTATATTTGACCTTGCGACAAGCATCGATAAACTTATTTCTTCAAGTGCATTTACAGGGAATGAGATTCGATTAGAAGTAGGATATGAGGTTTCTGATGATACTAACTTAAATACACATCATATTACGAAAAACTATACGAAACTAACTGAATCTGAAGGAGGTGAGAATACAAATGACGGTGAAAATTGACGTTAAAGGACCAATTATTTCGAATGATGAAGCTTGGATTTATGATTGGTTTGAAATGGATGCTACAAGCCCAGGTAAGATTACAAAACAATTGGATAACGCAAATAGTGAGGATTTAATTGTATCAATCAATAGTCCTGGTGGTTATGTAGATGAGGGTTCGGAAATTTACACAGCATTAAAAAATTATCCTGGTCATGTGGAAGTTCAAATTGTTGGTTTAGCAGCAAGTGCGGCTTCTGTAATTGCTATGGCAGGTGATAAAGTTCGAATTTCTCCAACAGCAAAAATCATGATTCACAACGCTGCTAAGTGGCATGGTGGAGATCATCGTGACATGGAAAAGGCGGCTGAGATGTTAAAAATAACAGATCGAGCAATTGTAAATGCCTATGTCATTAAAAGTGGTAAATCAGAGGAAGAACTACTTAACATGATGGCTGAAGAAACTTGGATGGGTCCGCAACAAGCATTAGAAAACAATTTCGCGGATGAAATCATGTTTATGGAGAATCCAGTTAAAATGACAGCTTCAATGGCTACTGCTGCCATGCTTCCGCAAAAAGTAATAGATGGTTTTAGAAATGGAACCATGAACAAAGGCCAAGGAATCACAAAAGAAGATTTAAATGCAGCATTATCAGGATTGAAAAATGAAATCCTGAATGATTTACAAAACAATATAGAAGAACAACCAAAGGAGCCGAATCCTAAACCTGTAAAAAACAGTGGGATTAAAGGGCTCCTTTTAAAATTATAAAAAACGGGGGAAACACATAATGGTTATTAAATTTAATAAATCTGAAGCATTTAATAAGGCAAAAGCAAAATTGACGGATACTTTAACTAACGCGGAAAGTACAGAACAAGAACAGACGTCAGCGTTTGAAGGTTTCTTTGATGCACTACAAACAGATGTAGCAAATACTGTTCGTGAACAAGTAAATAACGATATGCTTGATCGTTCAATTTTACAGCAACGTGGTCAAAATGTTTTAACTTCAGCAGAAACAAAATTCTTCAATGCAGTTGTTAAAGAAGGTGGATTTACAGATGGCTCAATTCTTCCTGTAACGACTCAAGAGCGTGTGTTTGAAGATTTAGTTACAGAACATCCCTTATTAGCTGAAATTGGTTTGCAAGATTTAGGAGCAGTTACGAAGTTTATTTATTCTGATGCAACGAAGGCATATGTATGGGGCGAATTATTCGGTGAAATCCGTGGGCAAATTGATGCCATCTTCAAACAAGAAAAAATTGGTCAACTTAAATTAACTGCATTTGCAGCAATTCCGAATGACATGAAGGAACTGGGACCGGAATGGATTGAACGTTATGTTCGAACTGTTTTAGTAGAAACATATTCTGTCGGTTTAGAATTTGGCTTTATTAATGGTGGCGGATCTGTAGCACATCAACCAGTTGGTTTAATGAAAGATGTAAATCCAGAAACAGGTGCTGTTACTGATAAAAAATCTTCTGGTAAACTAACATTTGCTCCGTCTGATAAAGGGGTAATTGTAGCAGGTGAACTTTATGAAGTAGTAAAAGCTTTATCTGTTGATGCAAAAGGAAAATCCAGAAAAGTATTAAATAAAATTGTAATGGTAGTGAACCCGATTGATGCGATTGGCGTACAAGCACGTAATACAATCCAGACCGCAACAGGTCAATGGGTAATGGCATTACCTTATAACATTAAACCCGTCGAGTGTGAGGAAGTGCCTGTTGGTAAAGCATTATTCTTTGTAAAAGGACAATATATTGCTGCAATCGCAGG
This sequence comes from Bacillus sp. MYb78, assembly GCF_002975115.1. NCBI lineage: Bacteria > Bacillati > Bacillota > Bacilli > Caryophanales > Bacillaceae > Bacillus > Bacillus sp. MYb78. The sequence continues at coordinate 12,066 of NZ_PCOB01000011.1, read as the reverse complement.
TGGATACAAGCTAAAAGAATTTGATCAAACATTAGCTTTCGAAGATGCTACACTTTATACAATTAAACAATTTGCTAATGGGAAACCGAAAGATAATAAAGCGGCTCTTATTTACGATTTAGAAATTTCATTTACACCACCATCAGAAACAAAATCTAAATAAAGGGTGAAGTGAATGAGAAACGCAACAATTTCAGATGAAATATTGCAAGAGTTTAAGGAAAGGATGCACTTAGGCGATGAGGAAGACGATAACCTAAAGCGTACCCTTTCTACGTCTAATCAGTCTTTATTGAGAGTTTGTGGCGATTACGATATAAATACTGACGAGGAGTTCAAGGAATTAGTCTTTGAACGCTCTCGTTATGTCTATAACGATGCCTTAGAGTATTTTGATAAGAATTTTTTAAGTCAGATTAATAGTTTAGGTGTTGATAAAGCATTAGAAGAAATTAAGTTGGTCGGTGATTAGTATGCGTCCTTTTCAGTACAAGAAACCACTGAATACAGGCGATTGTAGAAATAGAATCATTATTGAAGAACCTGTAGTAATAAAAGATGAATTAAACCAAGCAATCGAAACATCTTGGCCAGAATTTAAAAAAGCCTGGGCGATGATAAAAACAGTGAAAGGATCTGAGTACATTGAAGCTTCCGCTTCACAAGCTACACGGGTTTATCGATTCGTAATTCCATACACTTCTGGTATTACGGAAGAAATGCGAATTAATATGAAAGGTCGTATCTTTGATATCATCGAACCGCCAATGAATGATGATGAAATGTATCAAACATTGACTATTATCGCAAAGGAGCATGTTTAATATGAGTGATTTTGCGAGTGATCTTGCTAGAGAATTGCAAAGATATGCAAATGTTGTGGAAGAAGAATTAACAAATGCACAAGAAGATGTAGCTGATATTGCTGTAAACAAGTTAAGACAAAATAGTCCTAAAAAAACAGGTGGTTATCGTAAAGGTTGGCGTAAGAAAAAAGTAGATAAAGCCGTTGTTATCCATAATACAAAAGGGCAATTAACGCATCTTTTAGAAAATGGCCATGCGAAAGCTAGTGGTGGCCGAGTACTGGAGAAAGTGCATATTCGTCCCGTTGAAGAGTATGTAATTGATGAATTGCCAAAACGTATTGAAAGGGCAATTGAATCATGACATTAACATTAGGAGAATTTATAAAAATTCTTGAAGCTACAGGCTATCCTGTGGCTTATTCGCATTTCATAGCAACACCAGGTAATCCAGTTCCAGCGCCACCGTATATCTGTTTTCTTGTGGATGGGTCAGCAAATTTAATGGCTGATAACAAGGTGTATCACAAGATAAATGATGTAAATATAGAGCTTTATACAACTAAGAAAGATGTAGTTGCGGAAGCCAAGCTAGAACAAGTTCTAGATGATCACGAGATTCCGTATGACTCGTATGGGACTTTTATTGAATCTGAAAATATGTATCAAAAATTTTATGAAACGAGGTTGATATAAATGAATGAAAATAAAGTAGCATTTGGTTTAAAGAATGTCCATTATGCGCTTTTCGATATTAAAGATGGTGTAGTTACATTTAATACACCAATTCCATTACCTGGTGCGGTTGAATTAACGTTTGATCCACGAGGGGATTTAATTGAATTCTACGCTGATGACATGCTTTATTACGCTGCAAGTAATAACCAAGGGTATGATGGAACGCTTTCTATTGCGACTATTCCGGAACAATTTGCAATTGACGCACTAGGAGAGGAATTAGACGAAGAAGATGGTGTGTTAAATGAGTTAGCGGATGCTAAAGGAAAATCATTTGCATTATTATTTGAATTTGATGGCGATGTACGAGCAACTCGACACGTTATGTTTAACTGTTCTGCAAGTCGTCCAACACTTGCATCTAAAACGAAAACAAATTCAGCGGAGCCAAATACAAATGAACTTAAATTTGTATCCAGCCCTATTGATATTAATGGAAAACGTATGGTTAAAACGAAAACTACTACTAAATCAAAAACAGATATTTATAATAATTGGTACAAAAAAGTGTATACAAAAGTACCTGCATTACCAAAAGGAGCGTAAGTAGATGGAAAAGACAATTACAATAGACGGAAAACAGGTCAAATTAAAAGCTAATGCAGCATCAGCCAAGCGATATAAGGCGCAATTTAGACGGGATTTATTTGCCGATATGTTTAAATTAGGGGCTATAGGTACATTCGCTTCGCAAGATGCAACAGAAGGCACTATTGATTTTTCTAACTTAGATTTCGATAAAGTAGATTTTGAAGTTTGTTACGATCTAGTTTGGTTATACGCTAAAACAGCTGATCCTGAAATTCCAGACCCGATGACTTGGTTAGAAGGGTTTGATGAGTTTCCTATTTACGATATAATGCCGGAAATTAATGAGATGGTTCAAAAAACAATGGGAGCAAAAAAAAAGTAAAGAAAATTAATGAAGAGCAAGGGACTTTCGGTGATGAAGAATTAAGCACTGAATTGTTCCTTGCTCTTTGTTATGAAGCAAAGCTTACATATTGGGACTTAGAAGTGATGACGATTGGTGATTGTTTTGATTATATCGCTGAGTATGCTGAAATGAAAAATCCAGGAAAAGAAAAAGTTCGAAAAGCAACTCAAGAAGACTTTAATGCTTTCTAAGAAAAAGGGGTGAGATAATGGCAGGAGGAAAAATTAAAGGAATTACGATTGAAATTGGAGGGAATACGCAGCCGTTACAAAATGCCTTAAAAGACGTGAATAAGCAAAGTGATTCTTTGACTAAAGAGTTAAAAGATGTTGAACGTTTATTAAAGTTTGATCCCGGTAACGTTGAGGCACTTGCTCAAAAGCAACAGTTGCTTACACAACAAATTGAAAAAACTACACAAAAGCTCGATAAATTAAAAGAAGCGGAGCAACAGGTTCAAGAGCAATTTCAGAATGGGAAAATTTCAGAAGAGCAGTACCGCGCATTTAGGCGTGAAATTGAATTTACACAAGGGTCACTTGATGGTCTGAAAAACAAGCTCGGTAATATGAAAGCCGAACAAGAAAATGTAGCAAGTTCAACACGACAATTAGAAACTTTATTTAGTGCTACAGGAAAAAGTGTTGATGATTTTGCGAGTGCATTAGGTAATCGTCTTGTAAATGCAATTAAAAGTGGATCGGCTACAAGTCGACAGTTAGAACAAGCAATTGGTCTTATTGGTCGTGAAGCTTTAGGAACTGAAGCTGATATTGAAAAATTACAACGTGCCCTTCGATCTGTGGATGCCGGAAACTCTATACAACAAGTACAAAATGAGTTAAGAGACTTACAACAAGAAGCCGGCAGAACCGAGAAGAAGTTTGAAGGTCTAAAAGTAGGATTAGAGAATGTTATCGGTGGATTAGCAGCTGGTGGTGGAATTGCAACAGCTGTTGAAAAAGCACTTGATATGTCAAAATTGAAAACCAAAATTGATATATCTTTTGATGTCCCTGAATCCTCGAAAAAATCAGTAGAAGAAGCAATAAGAGGCGTAACAGCTTATGGAGTGGATGCTGAAGAATCACTTGCTGGTGTACGTAGGCAATGGGCTTTAAATAAAGATATTAGTGATGAAGCGAATGCATCTATCGTTAAAGGTGCAGCAACAATCGCGCAATCCTATGACGGTATAGATTTTACAGAGTTGATTCAAGAAACCTATGAAATAGGAAATGAATTAGGAATAACGCAAGATAGTGCTCTTGGTATGGTTGATGCTTTGTTAAAAATGGGATTTCCGCCAGAACAGTTAGACATCATTGCTGAATATGGTAGCCAGCTAACCCGTGCAGGTTTTAAAGCTGAGGAAGTCCAAGCAATTATGGAAGCTGGTGTTGAAACTGGTAGTTGGAATATTGATAATCTTTTAGACGGACTGAAAGAAGGTAGGATTCAATTAACTGAATTCGCACAAGGAGCTGATAAGGCTTTAAAAGAAGCGCTTGACGGTTCTGGTATTGCGAATGAACAAATAGAAAAATGGGGAGCATCTGTCGCTAAAGGCGGAAGAGATGGCGCAGCAGCGATGGTAGAAGTAGCTAAAGCTATTGACGGAATAGAAGACCCAGTTAAGAAAAATCAGGTTGGGGTTAAAGTTCTAGCCACTATGTTTGAAGATCAAGGTCAAAATTTAACAAACACTTTAATTGAAGCTTCTAAGAAAACAAAAGATCTTCAACAAAACCAAGACAACTTAAATGAATCTGTTAAAAAATTAGATGCAAATCCAGCAGTAAAGTTCCAAAAAGCGATGGGCGATTTGCAAATGGCTCTTGAACCTATACTAGGAGTAATTGCTGATGTTGTTGCTAGTATTGCTGATTGGATTTCTAATAATCCAGAATTAGCAGCGACCTTAGCAGCAGTTGCAACGGCTATTGGAGTAATTTCAGGGGCACTTATGGCTATTGCACCAATTGTTGTATCGGTCATGGGGGTATTTGAAATTGGGGCCGCCGCGGCACTAGGTATAGTTGCTATTGTTCCTATTATCATAGCCGCTATAGTTGCTCTAGGAGTGGCTATTTATAAAAACTGGGATGATATTAAAAATTGGACAATAGAAGCATGGGATTCTATTAAAGAGTACTTAGTAGAGCTTTGGGATGGGATATCCCAATCCTGTAGTGAAGCATGGTCTTCATTTTTAGACGTAATGCATGAATTTTTTGATCCAATAGGTCAATTTTTTAGTGATTTATGGGAGGGGGTAAAGCAGGCGTGTAGCGATGCATGGAATTCTACTGTTGAATTCTTTTCTGAAGCATGGTCTTCTTTCATAGAAATGATGCACAGTTTCTTTGATCCAATAGGTGAATTCTTTAGTAGTTTATGGTCTGGTATTGTTGAAACTGCTTCCTCCTGGTGGTCCTCTTTAGTTGAAACAGCATCTGAATTGTGGGGAACATTAACGCAAGCATGGCAAGAAACATGGGATACAATTCTTACTGTTTTAGATCCAATTATTTCGGCAGTTTCTACCGTTTTAGAAGCTGGTTGGTTGTTAATACAGGCAGGTGCACAAATTGCATGGGCGGCAATCTGTCAATATATTATTCAACCGATTCAGGAAGCTTACGACTGGATAAGTACACAAATCGGTGAAATGGTCACTTGGCTTGGTACACAATGGGAAATTGCAAAAGCTATGGCACAAATTGCTTGGGGACTATTTAAGCAATATATTATTCAACCTGTTCTAGACATTTGGAACTTAGTAAAAGAAAAGTTCAGTGATTTAGTTTCTTGGCTAAATTCACAATGGGAGACAGTTAAATCATATACATCAGCAGCATGGGGGTTATTTAAACAATATATTATAAAACCTGTACAAGATACTTGGAATTTAGTAAAAGAAAAGTTTAGTGATTTATCCAATTGGATGTTAGGAATTTGGGCGAAAATAAAAGGCTATACACTTGAAGCGTGGAAGATGGTTTACACATACATCGTTGAACCAGTTATTTCAGCTTATAATTCTGCAAAAGAGAAATTCAATGATATGTACAATACAGCACGGGAAAAATTTGATTCTGTTAAGAATGCAGCTCAAGAAAAATTTGAAGCGGCAAAACATTTCATTATAGATCCAATTAAAGATGCAGTTGACAGTATAGAAAAATTCATTGGAAAGATTAAAGGATTCTTTAGTGACTTGAAGTTGAAAATTCCAAAACCAGAAATGCCACCTCTTCCACACTTCAGCTTACAAACTAGTACGAAAAACATTTTAGGAAAAGATATTACATTTCCGTCCGGCCTCAATATAGATTGGCGTGCAAAAGGTGGTATCTTCACTAAACCGACTATCTTTGGAATGAATGGCGGAAACTTGCAAGGTGCAGGAGAAGCGGGGCGAGAAGCAGTGCTTCCCCTGAATAAAAAGACACTTGGAGATATTGGTGCAGGAATTGTAGCAGCCATGCCACGACAACAGTTTGTTATGCCGGGAGAAATAAATCAACTAATGGATGAAATGAGCCGTATGATGGCTAGTTCTGTGAGTCAATTATCAGGATTAAAGAGTGTCATGAGTGGTGTATATGGAAGCATGTCAAATAGTAGACAAGCTATGGCAAGCAGTGTATCGAATCAAGTGATTAATTACGGATCTGGTTCATCTTCTAGTGGTGGAGTAATTCCAATACTTGGTGGAGATTTAGTTGTTGAAGTTCCAGTTATTTTAGAGGGAAGAGATGTGGCACGTGGTACTTATCGATATACAACCGAGTATCAAGATAGAGAAGAAAAAAGAAACTCAGCCTTTTAGGTTTGGGTTTCTTTTATTTTAGAGAGAAGTGGGGTGACGGTATGAGTTCTTTTACATTTAACAATATACGTAAGGATTTTATTCAAATCGAAAAAGGCTGGAAAAGGCCAGCTTGGGCGCCATTAAAACGAAAATTTCTAAGTGTTTCAGGTTATCCAGGTGCAAGATTATTAACGACAGAAACTGAAATGCGAGTTTTACCTGTTCCGGTCGGAATTATTGTTCCTGATGGATCTGACGTAGAAACATTAAAAGAAGAAATTGCAGAGTGGTTAATTACAGAAAAACCTGTTGAATTAGTCTTTGATGTAACACCTGATAGGACATACCTGGCGGTTATTGATGAAGATTTTGATCCTGAGGATTTTATTACTTTAGGTAAAGGTGCTTTGAATTTTGTTTGTCCAATGCCATATAAGTTAGGACCTACTAAAACGGTAGAATTTGAAATGGATGGACATGGGTTAATAGCAAATGTGCAAAACAAAGGAAGCGTCGAATCTAACCCAATTATAGAAGTTGAAGTAACGAAGCCTTCCACATTTCTTGATGTATGGAATGGAACGGATTATTTTCGTATTGGATATCCATTGAAAGCAGACCAGGTTCCAGTGGAAAGAAATCAACGTGTGTTATGGGACGAAATGGGGACAACCATAGGATGGACAGATGTTCCTAAAACAGAAGATATGACTGGTGGAGGAAAGTTTAAATCAGATGGATATCGTTTTATGGCTGAATATCTAGGTGAACCTACAGTAAAAGGATGGCATGGTTGCATAGCCAAAAAGAATATTCCACAAGGACCTTTACAGGATTTCATCATGCAAGCCTATGTACGTATTAATAGTCATCATTGGGATCAAATGGGACGTGTGGAAATAGGTCTTCTTGATGAAAATAGCGATTATGTAGCCCGTATATCAATGAGTGATGTCCAATGGGAAGCGGAGCAAAACAGTGGATTTGCTAGTGTGGGGAACAGTAAGAAACCTGGTGGGCAAGTTTTAATTAATGAACATGGAGATCATCCAGATACTTGGACTAATTTTAGAGGGCGATTATGGCTCGCTAGGACAGGTAATAGATGGGAAGCGTATATTTCTAAGTTTATATTAGGTACTGAAATCGATGATGCTGAAAGGTTCGTTGTCTGGTTTGATGAAAATAACGTGAATATGAATAAAGTCACTCAAGTACAAATCAGCATTTCTCAGTTCTCTAACAACATGTTTTGTTCGCAAATGTCTATTGACGATTTGAAAATTTGGAAGGTTAACATGAATACACAAAATAATCCTCCTTATATCTTTGATGTTGGTGACAAAGTAGTTATTGATACTGAGCGAAGTCTTGTAACGATAAATGGTAAAAGTGCTATTAATCTAAAAGATATATTTAGTGACTATCCTGTTATTCATAAGGGTTCGAATAAACTAGAAATCATGCCTTCAACTGTCGGAACAGCCAAAGTAACGTATAGGGAGCGATTTAGATGAGGACACCAAGTGGAATCTTACATGTTGTTGATTTTAAAACGAGTCAAATTGTTTCCAATATACAACCAAAAGATTATTGGGACGATAAACGACATTGGGAAATAAAAAATAACATTGATACATTAGAGTTTAAAGTGTTTGATAATACAGATCATGCAGTGACACTCATGCAGCAAAATTTAGTTTTAAAAGAAGTTCGTGATGGTCGCATTGTTCCATATGTAATTACTGAAGCTGAAAAAGATTCAGATGATAGATCAGTCATTGCTTATGCATCTGGTGAATGGATTCAACTCGCGAAAGCTGGCATTGTCAATCCACAGAAGATTGTAGGTAAAACAGTCAATGAGTTTATCGATATAGCTCTTGTGGGTACGAAGTGGAAAAGAGGAAAAACAGAATACGCTGGCTTCCACACTATGACGATTGATGAATTTATAGATCCACTGAAATTTTTAAAAGACATTGCTTCCTTATTCGATTTAGAAATTCAATATCGCGCGGAAGTTGTAGGGTCTCAAATTGTTGGTCGTTATGTAGATATGGTGAAAAAACGAGGACGTGATACAGGCAAAGAAGTAACTCTTGGTAAAGATTTGATGGGTATCAAACGAATTGAGAATTCCCAAAACATCTGTACAGCCCTATTAGGATTCGTAAAAAAAGAAGGTGGAGACTTTATAACCATCTCTAGTATTAATAATGGAATTCCTTATCTTGTAGACAATGATGCATTCCAGCGATGGAATGAACAAGGACAACATAAATTCGGATTCTATACACCGGAGACAGAGCAAGATATAACACCACAACGTTTAATGACTCTTATGAAAACAGAGATAAAGAAACGCGTTAATTCATCTGTTTCTTATGAAGTAAATGCACAAAGTATCGGTCGTGTATTTGGACTAGCTCATGAGCTAATTAATGAAGGCGACACAATTCGAATTAAAGATACTGGATTTACACCGAAACTTTATTTAGAAGCACGGGTAATAGCTGGTGATGAATCATTTACTGATCCTTCACAAGATAAATATGTATTCGGAGATTATCGAGAAATTGTGGATGCTAATGAAGAATTACGTAAGCTCTATAATAAAGTCCTGGCTTCAATAGATAGTAAACAAGAAATTCTTAATCGGCTAGATGAGTTAGTTAAAGAAACTGTTGTAACAGCAAACAATGCTCAAAAAGAATCTGAAGTCGCGAAGAAACTTGCGGAAAAGGTCCAGGAAAACCTAAAAAATAATACGGTGAATATTATTGAAGCTAAAAATCCACCGTCCGATAATCTTATAGTAGGTAAAACAGTGTGGCGAGATATTACCAACGGTAAACCGGGTATTTTAAAAGTGTGGAACGGTAAAGGTTGGGAGCTTCTTATTCCTGATGTAGAGTCAGTAAAGGAAGAAACACTGAAACAAGTTAATAAAGATATTCAGCTCACAAAAGAAGAATTAAACAAAAAAGTGGAAGAAGCGCAAAGCGAAACCAATGGACAATTCAAGGAAGTTAAAAATAGTCTCCAAGAAGTTTCGCAAACTATTAAAAATGTACAAAACTCTCAAGGTGAAATTAATAAAACTGTTTCTGAAATGAAACAAACTAACGAGGGTTTTACTAAATCTATTGAATCATTAACAAAAAAAGATGGTGAAATCACTGGAAAATTAAATACAGTCGAAGATACAGTTGAAGGTACAAAACAAACTATTGCCGATGTGAAGCAAACAACAAACGTTTTAACAAAAACAACAAATGAAATAAAGAACACGGCGACTTCAAATAAGCAGACCATTGAACAATTACAAACCGACATGAGTAACATTTCTGTAGGTTCAATTAATCTAGCAAGCGATTCAGAAACAGGGTTAAACAAACAGAATATGACTGGAACATGGTCAGACAGTAAACAAATGACTCTTTCTAATAAGATTAATTACAGAAATAAGACGTTTACTATTTCTTTTTTATTCACTGGGAAAATGACTAAACTTAATACAAATCCTTGGTTCGGTGTAGAAACGGCAATAACTTATACAGACGGAGAGCAAGAATGGAAATCTGTACGTGCAGACTCACAATTGAAGATTAATGTAGATTATAAGGACGAGCCTCTAACTGTTACATTCAAAACAAAAGATAAGGATGTAACTCAAATTAGGTCTTATTACTCTGGACGAAATATTGATGGTAATTTAAACTCACATCATGCGAAATTGGAAGAGGGGAACATAAGAACTACATGGCAGCCTGCTAATGATGAAGTTACTTCTAAAGAAACGTTCACGAAAAAAACAACTGAGATTGAGCAAAGTGTGAATGGAATCAAAGAAAGTATTAAAACGGTAGAAAAAACACAAACCTCTTTTAATGAACGTGTTAACACTGTAGAAAAGAATGCAGAAGGAACAACTGCAAGTGTTAAGAAATTACAGGAAACACAAACTGAGCAAGGAAAAACATTAACTCAGGCTACTACAACAATAAGTCAACATTCTGAAGCATTGAAATTAACAATGAAAAAGAAAGACGTTGAGGATTATGTAGGCGGTTTAGGTACTGTCAACGAATTGCGTGATGCGGATTTTAAGTTAGGGCAGAAATATTGGTTTTGGAATAGTGGTAATGGAGCAACTGGATCTGTTGATACGAATTTAAAATACAAAGGTATGAATACATTTGCAATTACCGGTACTGGCCAGACTCAAGATCGTTGGTGGGGACTTACAAGTCAATTCATTGAGTGTCAGGTTAACGAGGACTTTGTTGCATCAGGTTATTTCAATACAGATGGGAAAACACTTATTGATAGTGGCGGTGCATTTATAGAAATTGAATGGTGGAAGGCTGACAAAAAAACTCGTGTTAAAACAGCTAGAACTAATATCAAGGTTGTAAATCATACATGGGTTCGTGCTGTATGTACAGATAAAGCGCCAGCTAATGCAGCGTTTGTGAGATGGCGTTATTACGTTACGAGAAATGGGCGTTTATGGTGTGCTGCACCTATGTTACAACGTGGTACGATAGCTACAGAATTTTGGTTACATCCGAAAGATCAAACCGATGTTGATAAAATGCTAGAAGATCTAGCTAATAGAGTAGCTACTGAGAAATACAATCAAAAAGTTACAGAGTTAGAAAGAAGTATTAGTGCTACTGAAAAAGGCGTTTCAATTATCTCTGGAAAACAAGAAACGTTTATAAATGAGACTTATAATGCCTATGTAAAGAAAACGGAATCTAAGTTAGAAGTGTTAGATGAAGGGATTTTAGCGCAGATTTTAAAGGACGGCATTGTCACTGCGATCAATATGTCCCCTGGGAAAATTACAATCAATGCTGCAAAACTGGATATTAATGCCGATACAATGGTGCGATGGTTAACCGCAAAGGGTATTGATACGAATCTTATCAAAATTAATGGCGATAAGATTACCATCGATAAAAACGGCGTTACTATTAAAATGTTAGACTTCCTTTTTGAAGATGAATGGGGAACGAAAACAACTGTTATGCCAAAACGAAATTTAATAGCCGATCATGATTTTTCTAGTGTTCCAAAATTGAACATAGGTAACCCAAATTATCAGGGGTTTGGTGCTGGATATGGTCTACCTTGGAAAGTACAAGGAAACGGTGTAGTGATAGAAAATAACACTTTTATATTTAACTATGAACAAATGGTAAATGCAGTCCGTGTCGACACGTATAATTATCCAGAAACAAAGGTTCAAAACGGGATTCATCCAGGAAACTCTTATACATTGTCAGCGCATTATAGAACCGCACAGATTAACGGTGTGCGTACAACTGCAAAACCACGATTGCAGGTATGTTTTGTTACGCCATTGGATGAAGTGGGTTATAAAATTTGGCACGAAATATATAAAGATTTTCCAGAGCCATCTACATTTTATGGTGAAATTAGAAGGTATAATTTCACATTTACCGTTCCTAACAATTACAATCCACAAGAACATATGATTGTAGTTAAAGTTACAGCTGCAAATGCGCAAGTTTCTGCGGGTAGAGCTGTTTGTGTTTCAGGTATAACATTGGTTAGTGGTAACTATGCTTGCATGTATAACTGGGATCGTGCGGCAGCAGAAAGGGCTGATGGTCTTCAACCGTTTAATAAAATTGCTATAGGCGGCGTAAATAACAACATAGGTCCAGCTGATCATGGGCAGACCTTTGATATAAGTACAGAAAAGGATGTATTCATAAATCAACCTATTCTAA
>NZ_PCOB01000010.1:0-191327 GCF_002975115.1 Bacillus sp. MYb78 | reverse complement strand
AAAACACCCCCTATTTATATAAAAAACTCCCCTTGACTTCTCATAGTTGGTCTTTCAATAAAACATATGCGATTAGCTCCCTCAACTTTCTTCCATAGAATATCTCATTATTTTGCTTAAGTTTAGCGCTTCAGGGCATTCAAAAGATGCGAAGCTTGAGTCATTTATATAGATTGTAGAAGTATGGAGATTTTCCACATTTTAAAATAGTAAAGTATAAACATGAAAAAACTCCTAACAAATTTTGTTCGGAGTTTTTTCAAATACGCGATCTTTATTTAATCTTCATTATTGAGTTCTATTGTACCTGTTCTAGCACTAACTTTTAAAATATTTAACAGATTATCAGGTGTCTTGATTTCCACTTCATATTCAAATTTTGATTGTGCTAAGTTGTCATCTTCTAATTCGAATTCTTTTTTCACATTAATAATTTCTCCATTTGTATGAGCTAAAGAAATTTCACGAACTTGTTTCTCTGTGTAGTTTTCATTCTTTTTTGCATAATTGTAACCCATACCATAATATCCACCAACAATAGCAATACCACTTACTAAAATAGCAATTACACTTATAATTATTTTCTTTTTATGTTTTAACATTTTCATCCACTCCTTAATGATTAATCATCTATTCCAAATCTTGCTTCAAGTGCATTTTCTGCTTGCTCTAATTGATCTTCCAGTATATCGTGTTCTTTTTCTTGCGTTTGATATTGCTCAACAGTTATCGTTCCAGCGTGATAATCTGCTTCTAGCTGATTATCAGATAGATCTATCTTGTCATCCAATTGGTCAATTTCTTTTTTTGCTGCTAAGTACGTATTTAAGTTATCTTCTTTTGCTCCAACTGGTTTCGTGTTATTTGCCTTTTCTACAATAGATGAGACTTCGTTTTTGAAATCTTGTATTTGTTTCTTATCATTTGTAGCAGCTTGTGTTTTGTTTGGTTCTTGTTGTAGTTGAGCGACTTCTTTTTGTAATTTATCATTTTCCACTTTCAGTTGTTGTACTTCTGTATTGTTATCAACTTGAGTAGAACAAGCTGTTAAGAATAAACAGGACATTGCTCCAATCAGCATCCATTTTCCCATTCTGTTTTCCTCCCTTTACATGTGCACCTTATCCTTGCCTTTATATTACTGAACAAACATTAAAGGAAGATTAATGTACAAAAAAATAAAGTGAAGGCTTTTACAGGCAGTTAATCCCTACCTCCCTCGCATTCACCGAATTTTGAGGGAGGAGTCTTACTGCCCGTTAATGCGGGATAAAATGATATAATTAACTAGTTTCTAATCTTTCTTTAATGTTTTGGAATTATAGTGATACATATTAATAAGAAGAAAAGGAGAATGTTAATGCGAGTTCTTATCGTCGAAGATGAACAAGACTTACAAAATATATTGGTGAAACGATTAAATGCAGAACATTATAGTGTCGATGCATGTGGGAATGGAGAAGATGCCCTAGATTATATAAACATGGCTACCTACGATTTGATTGTCCTTGACATTATGATTCCCGGAATAGATGGTTTACGCGTATTACAAAGATTACGCGCGGACAATAATGCAACTCCTATCTTGCTTCTTACAGCTAAAGATACAATTGATGATCGTGTAACAGGACTCGACTTAGGTGCAGATGATTATTTAGTAAAGCCGTTTGCTTTTGATGAACTGTTAGCAAGAATTCGAGTGTTAATGCGAAGAAAAACAGGAAATACATCTAATGTGTTTGAAATCGCTGACCTAGTGGTAGATTGCAATATGCATAAAGTAACAAGAGGAGACCAAGTTATCACTCTTTCCAGTAAAGAATTTGCTATTTTAGAATATATGATTCGTAATAAAGAAGTTGTGCTGACACGAGATAAAATTGAGCAACATGTGTGGAATTACGACTATGAAGGCGGATCGAATATTATTGATGTTTACGTCCGCTATCTTCGTAAAAAAATTGATAGCCAGTTTGAAACGAAGTTAATTCATACAGTGCGCGGAACTGGTTACGTATTGCGAGTAGAATCATGAAAAGACTATCAATAAAAATGAGAGTGACCCTGTGGTATACGGGGCTAATTGTAATTATTATGGCACTCGTGTTAGCTTTTATTTTAACTTCTTCAGATAAAGTTTTGCTTTTTAATATGAAAGATCAATTAAAGAGCACAGTAAAAGAAAGCATGGAAGATATCGAATATAAGCATGGACAGTTAAAGATTGACGATGATTTTGAAACCTTAGAAGATGGAGTAAATATAAGCATTTATAGTAAACAAGGTGAGCTGTTGGTAGGACATAGTCCAACAAGCTTTAATAAAAAGATATCGCTTAAATCCGATGAAATACAAACCATTAAAGACGGCAATAAAGAATGGATAGTATATGATTTTCTCCATAATGCAGGCGGAGATGAGCAAGTCTGGGTTCGTGGAATAATGACTATGAACCAATTATCCTCAACGATGAATACGCTTATCGTGGTAACAATCATCTCATTCCCATTACTTATTCTTATTGCGGCATTCGGAGGATATTTTATTACGCAAAGGGCGTTTCGACCTGTGCAACAAATGAGTGATTCCGCCAGTAAAATTGGTGATGGTAAAGACCTTTCGAAGAGAATTAATTTACAAGGTTCACCGAAAGACGAAATGTATCATTTAGCACAAACCTTTGACAAAATGTTTGAGCGATTGGAGACATCATTTGAAAGTGAAAAACAATTTACATCTGACGCATCTCATGAATTAAGAACACCAACATCTGTTATTATTTCACAATGCGAATACGCTTTATCGCAGAGGAATAACCCGAAAGAAATGGAAGAATCGTTAGAAGTAATTTTAAAGCAATCACGTAAAATGTCCGCTCTAATCTCACAACTTTTATTATTAGCAAGAGCTGACCAAGGAAACCATAATACTTTCCAATTTGAATGTATCAATATGAGTGAATTAACGGAAATCGTTGTAGAAGAACTTTCATTAATGGTTCAAGAAGCTTCGATTGAATTAACAACTAATATAGAGGAAGACCTGTTTATTAAAGCAGATCAAACATTGATGATGCGTTTATTAATGAATTTACTAACGAATGCGATTGCTTATAGTAAAGCGAGCGGAACTGTGCATATGCAACTATTCCGTGATGAAACCAACATAATAGGTAAAGTCTCCGATAATGGCATCGGCATCAGCGAGCAACATATTACTAAAATATGGGACCGCTTCTATCGAGTTGACGCAGCACGAACATCTTCAAACATCGGAAACACAGGTTTAGGATTGTCGATGGTAAAATGGATTGTCGAACTACATGGAGGAGAAATTACGGTTGAAAGTAGATTAGGAGAAGGCAGTACTTTTACATTTAAACTACCAATTGAAAAAAGAGCATAATTTATACGTGTCTGTAGCTTCAGAATAAAGATTGATTCAAAGGCTCTCTACAATCCTTATGTAAAAATAACTGACGCATTTTAAACATCATCGATTTTATCATTTTGGACAACCTATTCTGTTAAATTAATATACATGCGAAAAAACTATCAAAATAAAACCCCAGAAATCCAATGGTCTCTGGGGCTTCATTATATATTTAGCTCTTTTTGCTTTTTGTTTTGTTTATGTCTATACAGTAACTTTCGACTTATTAGAGAAATCACTAATAAGGTCAGAATTAATAAGATAAGTTGCATAAATGATAAATCAAAATATTTAGCACCTGTAACGATTAAAAGTGTAGAAATCGTGCCTTTTACAACGAAAAAAATAATAACCCATAACCCGCCTTTTTTCCAGTTCATTTTATATTACCCTTTCCTACGTTTAAATTCTTAAAATATTTAATGATAGTTCGTAAATATGACAACTTAATAGAAATCTATTATATTAACAAAAATTCATGTCTAATTAAATGCGACGATTCTATATTAAGTGAAAATGATATTCATTGTCAATTTTATTGATTATTTGAATACTTATTCTTAATCTCTTTCTACTTTGTTTCTTATAAGCAATACACTTTTATATTCAAACAAAAACACCTCCATTACATTTGCACACTTAGTATGCGAATGCAAGAGGTGTTTTTTTCATATACCATCAGATAAGATTTCCTACTTTGTTTATTTCTAGATACGTAGCTATTTTTTAGTACACAATTACTGGATCATACGTGTTCAAACTGTCATATACAGTTTTTGCAACATTAGGAAGAAGGTTCACACACCCACCTGATCCTCCTGTTAAATAAGCATTATTTCCCCAGTCTTTTCGCCAGCCGGCATCGTGGAATCCTTGACCGCTATTGGTGAATGGAACCCAGTAATCTACTTTAACTGCATAATCAGCTTTCCCTACTGCGCTACCTCTTAGCGTGTATGGTGTTCGTTTGTATAGGACGTACCACACACCTGGTGATGTATCTTCACCCGTGCTATGTTTACCCGTTACTACATTTGTTGTAACGACTAATTTTCCATCTTTATAAATCCAAATTTGTTGCTCTGCAATTGAAACTTCCGCATACGTGTCTCCGATGCCATTATTCGCTGTTGTTTTATAACCGATACCTTCCTTCTCCCAACCATTTCCGTGAATATTAGAAGCAGAAAGCGCCTTTTCGCCTTTCTCAAAGGCTTGTTGAACTTGTTTAGTTTCTTTTTCAACATCTAGTGCCCAGCCGTAGCCTTGCCCTTTTACTGATATAACTGAACCGGAATGCGTTTTAAATGAGAAATCTTTATTTAATGTTGATTTGGCATTATTAATTTCAGTAATTTTCTTCTTAATGTCACTCGCATCAATTGTAACTTTCATATCCTTTGACATAGAGGCATTTTGAATTAAATCTTTCGCTTTTAAAGGATAAACTTCATCCTGCACTTTATACTCAACAGACTGCCCAAGAAGATTCTGTAGTGCTTTCTCCTCTTTTTTGACAATCGGATCGTCTTCTTTAATAGGTTTTATGTATGCAGACTTCAGATGAATTTCGCTTTTATATTTTTGCTTATCGTAATCTTTCAGTAGACTAGTAACGTCATACTGTTTTCCTTCAACACTTTTCGAAATAACAATTTTCCCTTGTTCTAGCTTCGCCATAGCATCTTGAGGCGCTTTTAATTTTTCATTCATAGAGATGAGCGTTTCTTCTACAAGTTTTTTCATCGTTTCACTACGATACTGATCTGCCTTCTCTGGTAGTAATGAATAATTTTCTCCCTTTGAGGAAGGGAAAAATGTCCACTGACTTTTTAATAGTTTCTTAACTTGAGGCAAATCTTTTTCCGTAAGTTCCGTTTTTGTATCTTTTTCATCTAAAATTTGTTGTTGATCAACATAGACTTTGTTTGCTAGTCCAGATGTCTTTAATTTCTGTATTGCCTGATCAGCGCTCAGACCACCAACTTTTGTGTCATTAATTGTAACATTCGAATTGAAGTGAGTTGCCTGATAATAACTCATTCCCCCAATAAGAAGTGCAATTACACCAATACCCGCTGCGATAAACTTCCAATTTGTATAACGTTTTTTTGATCTTACTCGTTTTTGATCAATTTCTTCAACTGATTCATTTGTTGTATTGTTGTTCATCAATCTTTCCCCCGTATGCATTAACGTCAAACGATTTTCAACTAAAATCATAGACTAGTGTACCTTATTTTTCCTAAAATTTCATTATTTCCGACCACATTTTATCGCAATTTAATAATTAAATTTAGATTTTTTAATAGTACGATGCATCGAACAGCCCTTTACAAGTCATAAAGTGAAACTTAAATCAACCGTCACACCAAGAGATTTAGCTTAATATTCTAGGGGGAAATTTTTCTCTTTACGTAAAATACGAATTATATTATCCATTTTTATGAACATCAACCCCTAATTTTGTCAAAAAAATAAACGATAGTCCTTCTACATTTTTGATAAAAGGACTATCGTTTTTTCAGTTAGAGTATTTGTATAATCGTTTAACTTTTTATTTCCTGAAGGTCTAACGTGATGAAGATGATGAAATTTCATCTCATAGCCTTTAAATGAAAAACATTATGTTTTTTATGACAATCAAGTTTATTTTTATAAATTAAACCCTTAGCTTGATGTCTCCCATATATCCAGCAGCCTAAGATTAAGTAAGAGTCTATTCAACTAGATTTTTTCTAATATTTTTAGGAGCTTCTTATTTCTGTATCGTTATATTACACTAATGGAATTTAAAACACATCCGTATGCTATTTAGTAGAATTTACGATTCGAGACATAATTATTGCAGTAGCCAAGATAATAATAGCGGTTATCAAACCAGATTCTCCAATCCAAATCTCAGTTTGATCTCCTGTACTTGCACGTGCGAAAGGTCCTTGAATAATGGCATTCCAAGTAGTATGAATGATAACCGAAGGCCAAACGCTACCTGTGATAAGTCGTAAATAAGCTGTAATATAACTGAATGGCACAATACAACAATAGATGCCAAGTACTGAAAGTAGGGCAGATGTTCCCTCTACATATAGACCAGCAATAACAATTGGAACATGCCACGTTGCCCAAATTAATCCGCTAATAAGAATGGGACGTGAAAACTCTGCATCGATTAGCCTTGTGAGCATATAACCTCGCCATCCTATTTCTTCCCCCATAACTGGGATTAAGTTAAGCAAGCTTCCTAAAACTCCGCTCAATACTACTATAAAAATGAAACTTAATGGTATCGGTAGATACTGAAATCCAAGTATATTGTAAATAGCTTCTAGCATACCACCTTGCGGGGGCTGAAACTTCGCAATTCCGCTCAACCAGGCGATAGAATAAGTAATTCCACAAATAATCATAGGTATTAGCAGAGCAAAACCAATCCCCTTCCATATCTTTAAGTTACCGAGACTAAAAGATACATCTTTAAACCCTTCTTTCAATATTATGCGAGTCAAAATAGAAGAAAATGCTGGGGTAAACATATATACCACAATAAGCGGCATACTTTTAGTAATCATTACTACTACATTTAGAATAATAGAAGTAATGGTTAAGATACTTAGAAAGAGTTGAAGTCCTATTTTAGCACGTTGGATTTTATCTTTATTGTGGAATGCTTCTCCGTGTAATAACATTGTAATCCGCCCTTCCCCTTTTATTCATTTGTTTATCAAATTTACTTCCTGTCATTTCAACAGCTACAACTTAGAATAAAAATATTTTGACATACAGATCATTCATCTTTAAAATCCCTCCCAAATTCATAATCTAGTCTTACTTGCGATTCAACAATTTAATTATTATTTATAAACTGTCATAGCCGATAGTACAAAAGTGTAATGATTAACCTATGACTTGTGTCAATTAATCTTATGACAATATGTAACTAGAAAATATGATATGGAATAAATAACAATTGAATCAAGGCAATTGATTCGTGCAAGTACATGAATCAATCTTGTTTATAAAAATAATTCAATTGAGGTGGGCAAAAATGAATAAGAAAAGAATGATTGCAATGGTTAGTACAGCTTTATTAGTCACAGGATGCGCAGAAGTAGGAAACGCTCAAACTGTAGCAGTCGAAAATTCAGGTCAATCAGTCCAAAAAAATATAGTTAAATCAATACAATCACAGGCTAACCCATTAAAAACGATAGAGCCGTCAAAACCATTTGAAGATTTAAAACCACTTAAGAAAATGATTGGGAACGCGCAATATGTAGGATTAGGAGAGAATACTCATGGAAGCTCTGAAATTTTTACTATGAAGTTTCGCCTTGTGAAATATTTGGTTACTGAAATGGGTTTTACGAATTTTGCAATGGAAGAAGATTGGGGAAACGGCTTAAAACTAAATGAATACATCCAAACAGGAAAAGGAAACCCTAGGGAATTTTTAAAATTGTTATATCCTACTGATGAAATTATAGCCATGATTGAGTGGATGAAAGATTATAATGCTGATCCATCCAATAAAAAAAAGATCCAATTTATTGGGCTCGACTTAAAGGCATTGGACCAAGGTAGCTTTAATAAAGTAATTGATTATGTAAGGCTCCATCGACCAGATTTGCTGGCAGAAGTAGAAGAAAATTATAAAGAATTGTCTTCTTTTACTGGAAGTATACAGGAATATATGAAACTTGCTCCTGAAAGAAAAGAGAAGTTTAAAGCAAACGCTGAGAGAGTAGCCCGATTACTAAAAGATGAGAATGAGCAAGCCAACACAGAAATAATCCCATCCGAGTACATCTGGGCGAAAGCAACGGCAAGTGCAATAGAGAAATTTACCACAATGCTACTTCCTAACGACTATCCAAGTATAATAAAACTACATGAACAATACTTGGCCGATCATGCAATGTGGGCACAAGAGACATTTGGTGGTAAAACGATGGTATGGGCACACAATATTCATATAGCTAAAGGAATTATCGATGAGAAATTATACCCTTATGTTGCGGGGCAGTTTTTGAAGGAACGTTTAGACAATAATTATGTCACAATTGGTAGTACAACTACGGAGGGGAATTTTACCTTATACAGCGAATATGATCCTTCCACTGGAGGTAAGATTACAACCGACACTATTCCACAAGATGTAAAAAGTTTCAATTATACTCTCGGAAAAGTGCCATATAAAATGTTTTTATTGGATAACCGTCACCTTAAAGGACAAGCAGAAAAATGGGTTAAAGCAAAAAGACCATTACTAAGTATAGGGGGACAAATCCTCCCGAACAGTTCGGTGTATTTTGATACTTCATTGTTTGAGCAATTTGATATTATTTTTCATATTCGAAAAACAAGTCCATCTCATATTAAATAAAAGTACAAAACAATCCCGTTCTTGCAGATGTAAGAACGGGATTGTTTTGTGAGGATTAATAAAGTGAAACTTTAATCAGCAGGTTTTTGTTCATCCCCCACTGATTATTAGCCTTCACCAATCGTGCGTTTACCGGCAGCCCGCCCCCCACCTAACGCTGAATTTTGAGGTGGGAGTCTTACTGCCCAGTAAATAGCGGGATAAAAGCATCTTTTTTAACCAGAAGTAAGCTGCTCTCCCCTTTTTAACATCATTTAGAACTGTCATATGACACTTTTACACTAGTGAGAATGACAAAAAAAGCAGTATGATTCGGTTATTACATAGATAGGAGCGATGAACTTTATGAAATCAAGATTCATCCAGAATGGTTATTTTTTATTGCTAACTTTCGGTACAGGATTGTTTTATTTTTGTTTTTACCTAATAGCTCTGCTATTTAGTTTAACCCTTTCATTTACTGTTGTTGGGATTCCACTAGTTATACGCGTACTACAGACTACCACACCCTTTATCCAATTCGAGCGCATACAGACGAAAATTTATACAGATATTTCAACAGACTCTTACGATAGAAGTATAACAATGGATACATCGAACTGGTCTCAGGTGAAATTAGTGCTAACAGATCGTCGCACTTGGTGTGCTGTCTATTGGCTAATGCAGAAATTTACGATTGGCATTTTCAGTCTCATTAGTGCAATCATTTTTTACGTAATGCCACTTATGTTCCTGTTGGCACCACTACTGTATCGATACATCGATATGAATATTATATTTATACAAATAGATACTTTTGCCAAGTCACTCTTTGTAATGTTTATGGGTATAGTATTTACCGCCATAAGTATTAGAATAGTCGATGGTTTGACAAAGAAAATTGGGGGCTATACACGTAGTATGATTCGGCAACTAAATCAATAGAAGTTTGCAGTTTGTGAGTAGTATCGTAGTTTTCAATTAAAAAGTATAATAAGGCAGGAAGGATTAAATTATAATATAGGAAGTAAAATGGTAGGCTATTTAGGGGGTAAAGGACTTGTTAGATATGGTTAAGTATTGGTTTTGGTATGATTGGATTATGTTAGGGGTACGCCTACTTGCTAGTGTGTCTATCATTCTAGCTACATTAAATTTTCAGGATGGTTTAACATTACCACTTTGGATTATTATTCTTTGGGAAATTATTGCCTTCTCTGTTCCATGGGTAGCCTTACTATTCAATTATAAATATTATTTGTTCACAGAAATACTGCTGTATGGTGGACTATGTATATATTTAACCTCATTATTTCCAGGGGCTTACAACACATTTCTTATATCAGTGTTTCTAATTGCTGCGAATAGTAAGCATTTGTCCTATTATTGGACAGCTCCAATAACGGTTTTTGTAACAACTGGAATTTTCTATGCGGTCTCGCCAAGTAATAGCTATTGGATTATGGTCACCTATTATGGATTCGCATATGTAATGGGCTTCGCTTTTCATTTATTAATCGTCAATCATAAACAAAATGAATCAATTCGTAAACAAAACGCAGTACTTGAGCAATATATGTCTCAGATTGAACGCATTACACTGGCGGAAGAACGAAACAGACTGTCGAGTGAGCTTCATGATACAGTTGGTCACGCTTATACTTCTATTATTATGGGGATGGAAACGTTGCGCACCGAACTTGCTACTGAAATGGGTATACAGAGGCTAGATTCTCTGCTTGAAATGGGACGTAAAAGCATCGAGGACGTGAGAGGTTACCTACATCAAATGGAGTCTCCTTGTCAATCGCCTTCCTTAATTCAATCTCTCCAAAATCTTGGAGCCGAATTTCAGGAGCACGCTCAGGTTAATGTAAGTTTTCGGGCATACGGAGAGGAATATGAATTGTCTCGGCAAGCGAAGATAGCGTTCATTCGTTGCTTACAAGAGTCCCTTACGAATGCAGTACGTCATGGTCAGGGAACTGAAATTATAGTTTCATTGCAGTTTGAACAACAATATACGAGATTAGAAGTTCAAGATAATGGAAAAGGAAATGTAGAATGGCAGGAAGGCTTCGGTCTGAATGCAATGAAAGAACGAGCAATGAATTTGCAAGGTCAATTGTCTGTATATACAAAGCCAGATGAAGGAATGCTTGTTACATGTACCATACCGCGACAAACTGAAATAAAAGATGGACTTATTCGTTTGTTAATTGTAGACGACCAGCCGTTTGTTCGGGAAAGTTTGAGGACACTACTCGATAGATATGAAGATTTAAATGTAGTCGGTTTGGCCGAGGATGGCAATGAAGCCATCGATTTGTGTGGGCGCCTTCAGCCTCATGTTATACTTATGGATTTAGATATGCAACACATGGATGGGGTCGAAGCAACCAAAAAGATTAAGCAACAATGGCCACATATCCGCATATTGATTTTTACCACTTTTCAGGATACCGAACAGGCGTTGGAATCGCTTCGCAACGGTGCGGATGGTTTTTTACTCAAATCTATTGAAACATTGGAGCTAGCTAATACGATCCGACTTATTCACAAAGGTGGGACACTGATTGATCAAGGAATGTCTCACAAAATATTTGAGAAATTTGATGAGCAAAAAGAGACACCACAATCAAAAGCAACCGCTTATGAGCTAACAGCTAGGGAGATAGAAATATTGCAGCTAGTAGCAAAGGGACTTCGATACACTACCATAGCATCAAGGTTATATTTATCGAATGGTACGGTCAGAAATTATGCTTCCACAGCTTATACAAAGCTGGGAGTCCGTAACAAAGAAGAAGCTGTTCAAAAGGCTCTAGAAATTGGAATTATTGAATAAGAAAAATGTTTTTTTGTTTCTCTACAGCAAGGTAAAATGTAGTTACAAGGTACAGTAGAAGATAAAGTGAAACTTTAATCAGTGGGGTTTGTTCATCCCCCACTGATTATGAGCCCTCACCAATCGTGCTGCCCGTTAATGCGGGATAAACAACATCATTACATTAATCTTTTTTAGGGAGTACAATTCCTTTAAATAATTGAACAGTAATCCAGTAATACATCGAGTAAATTACTACAAAAATAACAAGTGGTAACCAAATGCGAGAGTACGGATCGATTACAAGAGGGCTAAACATGTTCATACCAACTAATATATGAGTAATCCCTACAATTGCTGGGAATAAGAATATGAAGAATAACTCTTTATAAATCGATTTTGTTAATAACTCTCGGCGAACACCAATTTTATGAAGCATTTGATAACGTGTTACATCTTTTGATGCTCCCGACAGAACTTTAAACATTAAGCAGCTTGCCATCATTGCTAAAAATGCAATTCCAACGAAGAAACCCATAAACATTAGTCCGCTGGCAAAATCATGACTCATAATATATGTTTGATACTTACTACCCAATTCTTCCGCTTTCACATTTTTATATTTTGCTATCTGTAATTCATCAAGTTTTTTCCATTCTTTTATGTATGATCCAAAATCATCTGTTTTCCCCATAAACACAATACTTTCTTTCCCCTTCAATCCATTGTATATGTTATAATCTACAATTTTTATTTCATAATCAGGATATAAATAATTGGGCTGGATCGTTCTGAAAACCTGAATCCATTGTTTTGTGTCTGTCTCTCCTTCAGCCCGTTTTATTGAAAATGCACCAATTGGTATTTCCTCTGAAGCTTTCTCTATTTTCATACCTTGCAAGAAAGGGCGATTTTTCTCTACATCTTCTTTAAGATAATAAACATATCTATCATCAACTTTGTAATGATATTCAAGTTTTTCTTGAAATAAGATACTACCCAAAATTGTCTTTTCTTCCACTGTTGGATTATGAATGACTGAATCGTAAATTTGTATTTGATCTGTAATTTTTAGGATGTTGTTTTTAAATGCCATACCACAAGCAATTCCACCAGCACCAAGAGCCACTAAAATTGCTACTGTTGCAAGCACATTTGTTAGACTATTAATGCGGAAATTTAATTGTGCAAAAGTAAAAGCATTGAGGCCTTTTTCACTACGTTTTTTATTACTCTTTAGCTTGTTAATCATAACTGGAAGAAGTGATCCAAATATAAGGTAAGTACCAACAGTTGCTGAGATTAATCCAACAGCCATTAATCCCAAAACAATTAGCGAATTTGCATATGATATATAAATAAGTGATGCATAACCAATACCCAATAAAAGAATACCAAGGAATGCAACTACAACTGTCATTTTTCCTTTTATGGCAACACGTTCTGTTTGTTCATCAGCATGTACAAGTTGCAGTACAGAAATACGAGATAATTTAATACTATTCATAATTGCAGATAATACAAAGAGTGCAAAGAAAAAGATGCAAGTAATAGCTATAGATGGCAGATAAAATGCTTTATAACCTTCGCCAGCAAACTCGAGTTGTTTCATTAATAGCTGACCGATACCTTCTGCAAGTCCTACACCAATTGTAATTCCAATCAAAAGAGAGGTGGCACCTAATATGATTGTTTCAATGAACATAAGTAAGGTAACTTTATGCTTTTTTGCTCCTAACATCATATACATACCAAATTCTTTTTGACGAAGAGCTGATAAGAAAGAGTTTGCATATAAAATATAGAAAAATGTGATAATCGCTAACAAAACGGAACCAATTTTAAAGACAGCCACAATATCCCTAATAGAAGAGTTAGATTCAAGGAACGTTTTATTGGATGCTAGCGTTTGAAACATATAAAAAGTTGAAATAGAGACAATAAGACCAACAAGTAAAACAATGTAATCTTGCAACTTACTTTTTAGGCCTGACATAGAAAGCTTAAATAACATGATTGAACTTCCTTCCTTACGCTTTTTGTGTGCCTAAGTTTGCAAGCACATCTAAAATTTCTTTATAGAATTCTTCACGGGTACTACCGCGATGAATTTCTTTATATAACTCACCATCTTGAATGAATAAAATACGTTGACAGTAACTTGCGCTGTAAGGATCATGCGTAACCATCATAATGGATACACCTTGCTCTTTATTTAAGCTTGTCATGGCATTAAGTAAACTCGTTGCATTTTTAGAATCTAGAGCTCCAGTCGGCTCATCTCCCAAAATAATTGCTGGTTCATGAACTAACGCACGTGCTGCTGCGGAACGTTGCTTTTGTCCACCAGATACTTCAGAAGGATATTTTTGAAGTATCTCTGTAATGCCTAACATATCAGCTACTTTTTCTACTTTCTTTCCAATATTACGAGATGAAACACCTTGAAGTGAAAGTGGGAGTGCGATATTTTCATAGATAGATAAATTCTCCAATAAGTTAAAGTCTTGGAAAATGAATCCTAACTTTTGTGAACGAAAATCAGAAAGTTCACCCTGCTTCATCCTCGTAATATCCGTTCCTGCAATTTCAACAACGCCGCCTGTCGCTTTATCTAACGTTGAAATTACATTTAATAATGTTGTTTTACCAGAACCAGAAGGCCCCATAATACCAACAAACTCTCCCTCTTGAATTGAGAATGATACACCTTTTAATGCGCGTGATTGATTCTCACCTTTTTTACCGTACAATTTTTGAATGTTTTTTACATCTACAACTGGCTTTATCATTTATATCCTCCTACATTTTTTTATTTCATTACAATAAGCTACAATGAAATCTTTCCTTTTATCTTCTTTGCTCACCTCATCACTTTGAATACACCCATGATAAACTATGAAAATTAGGAAACACCCCGTAAAATCCTTAAGATTTCTTAAGTTTTAAAAAAAGCTCATGGAACCTGTAGTTCCATAAGCTTTCTATCTAATTGGATGTTCAACAATAAAAGACATCCAACCATCTTTATATTCTGCATGTATATTACCATGATGAAGTTCAACAATTCTTTTTGAAATAGCAAGCCCCAGTCCATTTCCCTGGTCATCTTTTCTTGCCTTGTCCCCCCTGAAAAACCTTTCAAACAATTTATTTGGATCGCTAACAGGCGGTTTCTCGACTTTATTTGATACTTTCAACATTGCCTTGTTACCTATTAGTTCAAGACATATAGATAATTCGGATGGTTTCATGCTGTACTTTATCGCATTCATAAAGAGATTTTCATATACACGTACCATTTTTTCTACATCTATGAAGATAGGTATTGTTTCTTGCGTAATTGATTTTTGAACGATTAAACTTTCCTTTTCAAATATAGGTATGTATTCTCCAACTATTTGTTCCAACAAACCTGATAAATCAACTTCATTAAGGTTTAACTTAGCATCTATACCTGATAAACGAGTATACTCAAACAGCTCATCAATTAAATATTTCAGTCTCTGTGACTTTGAATACGTGGTTTCAAGGTATTCCTGTAATTGTATGTTACTGTTGTATTGCCCTCTTTTTAATAAATCTATATAGCCAATAATAGATGTTAAAGGTGTGCGTAAATCATGAGATACATTGGTGATAAGTTCATTTTTTGTACGTTCTAATTGTCTTTCTTGTTCAAATGTATTCTCCAATTCCTTGGACATATAGTTGATATTTTGAGCAAGTTGGGTCAATTCGTCCTTCCCCTTAATCCCAATTGTTAAACCCAGTTTTCCATTTGCAATATCATTCACATTTTCCGAAATGAGCTTCAAATATACTATTTTCTTTCGAACCAATAGCAAAAAGATTACTATAAAGTTTAAGATTGCGAACGTAAATAAGAACAACATTGCGAGTCTCACTTCAAACATGCCAAAATCTTCGTGTTTTATAAAAAATGGATCTATGACGTATTGCACAATGAGAATTGTTAAACCAAATGAAATAAAAAAACTAATTGCAACAGCACCCAGAAGTTTTATAATTATTTTATTTCTAAAGCTAACCCTCTTCATATTTTATACCCAATTCCCCAAACGGTTTTAATATAAATGGGATGTTTAGAATCCTCTTCAATTTTGTCTCTTATTTTTGTAATATGGACCATAACTGTATTATCTGATTTATAAAAAACCTCTTTCCAAACTGCTTCATATATTTTCGCAACGCTCAGGACAACCCCTTTGTTGCGGGCGAGTAGTTCGAGAATAGCAAACTCTTTTGGAGTTAACCTTGTTTCTTTTCCCCTTACCCATACTTGACGTGTATCTGTATTTACGGTTAAATCACCAATTTCTAGAATGCTTTTATTATGTTCTATGGATGTATTGTATTTTTTAAACCTTCTTAATTGGGATTTTACCCTAGCAATTAATTCTAGTGGGTTAAACGGTTTTGATAAATAATCGTCTGCACCAGAGGCTAGGCCCTGAATTTTGTCTATATCCTCAGATTTTGCAGATAGCATAATGATAGGCATATTGCGATCTTCCCTAATTTTCATACATGCTTCAATGCCATCCATATTCGGCATCATAATATCTAAAATAATCAAATCAAAGTCCTTTTCTTCTAACAGTTGTAAAGCTTGTATAGCATCTTCTGCCTTTTGAGTTTTTAGACCTTCATTTTCCAGATATACCGAGATAAGATTTCTAATCTCTTTATCATCATCAACAATAAGAATTTTCGACTCCATTTTATTCCTCCACATTAAATGCAATAAGTATTCAATAAAGCATATATTTGTTGTTACTTAGTTAATAAACTTAATAGAGATGGTTTCTATCTTCTTTCTTTACTTAAGACGATCTTTTGTAAAATACACAAAAAGACCGTCACAGTATTGTGACGAAAAAACAAGAAAATTTCAATAACTAATACTATTATTATTTATTTTTAGCTTTTAAGACACCCAGCGCTATTTTGGTTGCTTCTGCAATAAGCTTATCATCGTATTTAGCATCCTCTTTATCATGATTAGAAAGTATCGCAAGAATAATTGGCTTTTTATTTGGTGGCCAAATAATTGCGATATCATTTCTGGTTCCATAAGATCCCGAGCCCGTCTTATCAGCTACTTCCCATCCTCCTGGAACTCCAGCACGAATTAAGTTGTCTCCCGTAGTATTCCTTTTCATCCAATCTATTAATAAATCCCGTTTCTCAGTTGAAAGTACATCTCCTAGCGCAAAAGCCTGAAGACTAGTAGCTAATGCCTTTGGGGTACTAGTATCATGTACGTCTCCTGGATGCACTTCGTTTAACTCTGGTTCAAAACGTTCAGGATTTGTAACGGTATCTCCTATTTCTCTCAGTGATTTTTTGAATTCACTAGGTCCACCTAATTGTTTAAGAATAAGATTTTGCGCAGTATTATCACTATATCGAAGGGAAGCATCTGCAAGCTCTTTCAGAGTCATACCCCTATCAACATACTTTTCTGTAATTGGATTGTAATTAACAAGATCTTCACGAGTATACAAGACTCTTTGATTTAGATCTTCTATTGATTTCTTTTGTAAAAGTACTCCCACAGCTAAAGCTTTGTGGGTAGATGCGTATGCAAACCGTTTATCTGATTGATACGTAACGGTTTGATTCGTATCAGTGTCCAATGCATAAATACCGAGTTTAGCATCAAATTCTTTTTCAAGTTTAGCAAAAGAATCATTACCAGTAGTTTCTTGTTTGGTTTGATTTGTTTGTTTTGTTTGTTTAGGTAATTCAGACTGAGTATTGCCATCGGAACAGCCTATAAGCGTTGCACATGAAAGAAATACTACAGGTACCATCTTTTTGTAATGTAAAATGTTAAAAAACTTGTTTAAGACTATCATACATTTTCAACCTCTTTCAAGAATATATAGTTTTTCTAGGTGTTATACATATCGATACAATTAAAGAGTGTATCGGATATCACTCTTCTTGCATCTCACTTTTCATAAAATGATTGAACTATCATGAACACCTGTTTTATACGTATACTTAATAGACAACCTAAGTAACAAGTTTGTTCCATTTTTATCAGTAGTCGTATCTAGAAACCTAAAAAAGTCCATTTAGAAGATTTAAATGGACTTTTTCACTCATATAATACTATCTATAGTTAAACAAATAAGATTAAATACATTTAAATTTTCTTGTTTTATCTAATAAACTGTTTAGGCATTTCTTTAACGTGCTTATCATCATCACGCCAATCATAGGTTTCTTTCTGCGAAACATCTAAAGTTTGATCTCCAATTCTAACAATATTCTTATTTACCCATTCAATATATGGATCGGTATCTGGATAATTCCAATATATATTTTTCTCTGAATCTGTATCAAGGTTAACTAATTCACCCCTAACAGCATCCGCACTTAATGATCCTGCATTATGAAAATAAGTCTTGATGAGATATTTTCCATCTGGAGATTTCACTGTTCGAATTAATTCCCCTTTTGGAACACCTTGCAAACTAAAAAGTTTCCAATATCCAAATCCAATTATAATTACTAACATAGTAAGTATAGTTAGTAATACTTTTCTTTTTGTTTTTTTAATTTCACCTTTTGTATTTATAATACTCATTCAACTCCATTCCATAATATATCAAAAATAAAAATCCTCTGTTAATACGGGATAAACATGAAAATTCCCATTTAGGAAAACTTTAAAAAATCAGACAGTATACTTGAATTGCTCTCCGCAAGAGAATATACTAATAAAGCAGGCTATGACGTTCCTTCCTTCTAACTTCTTTGGCGAAATAGGGATGTTACTTTCCTGCTAAACACATAGGCTATGACAATTCTTCCTTCTTTGTAGAAATTTCAAATTGTTTTAGAGTTGTCAATTTCCTATGAAAATAATTAGACTATAAAACCTCTTTCTTCTTTGGTCCTGAATAAACTTTAGTTTATCAACCATTGATGTAGAGGTTTTCTTTTCTTAATTAACAAATTACCACTTAACACCTAAATGTTATACCCCTAATTTTTCACTAAAAAATAGCTTTATACCCTCAGTGCATTTCTCTACAATTAGTGTGTTTATGCATGTAAAAATAAAAATCTACCACTGAAAGGAGGACAGTCAGACTATTCCCCTCTTTTATAAGGAGTGAATAGCTGGCGTTCTCATGAAAAATTCTATTTACATAAGAAGAAGTTTGAAAGTAATTATAAAAAGAGAAGAAAATAAACTACCGAACATTTATTTAGCCACTGTTTTAAAAAACTTGGAAAGTTTAGGATTTACTTTTTCCGAGCCTTTAATAGAAGAGTTGCAAACACTTTCGGTTGATGCATTCACATCGTTTTACAAAGAGTTGGTAAAACATTTAAAAGAAATGGTTGGTGCACATATTCAGTTTACTCCTATGTATCCAAACTTTCCGCAACAAATGATGGATTTAAGTGACGCTGATTTATACATCAATGCCGTTATTCATTATGTGACGTTGCGCCTACCTGTATCAAAAGTAGAAGAACGACTCCCTCTTTTAGATAGCGTTGATTTGAAAGTTATTGACTTAGGAAGTGAAGAAGATTTCAATCAAATGATTTCTCAATTGATTAGTGCAAACAGCTCTATTTCCTCAACTGATAAGACAGATGTAGAATGGGCTATTACACACACTGAAGATGTTTCCTGTTTTCTACCTAATGTAATTCCTCATAAGGAAAATATGTCTTTTATAATTGGGGTTTTATTAATAAACAGAAAAATATCAGCCGATGCTGCTGCAAAGTATTTTAAAACGGCAACTGATGTTCTTCGCCTTGCAGTTGCTTTATCTGAAGGCGATGTGAGTTTAGCATCCTCCGTTCGATTCAAGAAGTTTAACCGAGCAGAAAGACGCTTCCTTTTAGGATTGTTAGAGCAATGCGGAAACATTACCGAAGATATGATTCGATACAAAAAACGTTGGATTCGTTTAGGTGAAATTCTTCATCCAGCAGAATATCATACTCGTTTCCCAAAAACCCACCGAGCATTTGAGATGCTTCGCAACAACATTAAAGTTGAAACATTTAATGGAAAAATAGAAGCAGCTTTGTTGAATCGTGATATCATGACAGCGAAAAATCTTTTAAAAACTCGCCCAGGGGAATTTGCCAGACGCTTGGATCATTTAATCCGTTTATGTAGTAATAAGTCAACAGATGTTTTCAATATTCTCGAAGATTTTCTAAGTATAATGGGAAACGTTTCTACTCCTGTATTACTTCAACTCACGGCTCATTTTAAGCATCGAAATGATAAAAATGAATTTCGTACCTTTTTTCCAAAGGGAAATGTAGCAAAAGCTATAGGTATTGAAAATACACTTCCATTTATCTCAGAGGATATTTGTTTAATGATTGTAAAAATGTGTGAAGATACTTTAAAAAATCGCTTCACGGAGCTTCCAAGTCTTGGAAAAGTATTTTTGGATGAACAGTTAAAAAATCACTTAGTTCCCTTCTCTCAACGTTCAGCCAGCAAAGCGCTTCGCACATTATCTCGAGGAAGTAAAGTAGATTTGCCAGAAGGAGATACGATTCGTTTTTTCCTATGGTGGAAAGAAGGCTATGTGAATGGACAACATACAGGACGCGTTGACATTGATTTGTCTGCTGCAATGTACGACGAAGATTGGCAATACAAAGAACATGTATCCTTCACGAACTTACGTTCAAAAATTTCAAAGCCTACCATAGCGGAGATATTACTTCTGCACCAAAGGGAGCATCTGAATTCATTGATTTCGATATTCCGTCTGTGCTGAAATATGGTGGACGCTATGTAGTTATGACTTTGCTTTCTTACACAGACCAACCATATAAAGATTTACCAGAATGCTTTACTGGTTGGATGGTTCGTCAATATCCTGGTTCAGGTGAAGTATTTGAACCTTCTACTGTTCAAGATAAAGTGGATATTACTGCCGACACCCAAATCTCTATTCCAGTTATTTTAGACTTAAAGGAACGAAAATTGATTTGGACAGATTTGTCTCTTACAAGAGATCTAACTTATGATAATACCATCGAGGCTAATCAAAAAGGTATGATACTAGTTGGAAAGGCTTTAACTAATTTAGTTAAACCGAATTTATATGACTTGTTCCGATTACATATTGAAGCTAGAGGTGAACTCGTTCAAGAAATCGAAGAAGCAGAAAGCATTTTTTCTTTGGATAAAGGGATTACTCCTTTCGATATCGAAAAAATAATATCTGATTTTATTGCTGATCCACAAGGCTAACTACATTACAAACATTGATAATGTGTGGAAAATATCCATGTATAATGTCTATGTGAAACAGGACCTGATAGATGCATATCAGGTCCTGTTTTTTATTTAGTAGATACTAAATAGTCCGGTTAATCATTATTCATCTAGATACACTATACTAATAAAGTGAAATTTATTAGTTAATACGTAACTAATTAAGAAACATTCATATACCAGCCCAAACATCTTTTCCATATCGCCCTTCATCTTGCACACGATCCAACCAATTTCTTGCTTCTTGTTCACTGACTTCATGAATTTCTTGATATGCTTGACAAAGGGTATCTTCTACATCCGGAGCCATTCTACTTCCATCACCACATATATAAAGATGAGCTCCATTATCTAATAACGAAATTAAATTGATTCTATCTTGTTTTATTAAATGCTGTACATATGTTTTTGGATGTCCCTCTAGACGAGAAAAAGCTGTGTGTAAAGAGATTAATCCATCTCTTTCATCATTTTCTAATTCTGTACGATAGAGATAATCTTTTTCAGGATGACGACAACCAAAATATAGATGCGCTTGTCCTAAGTTAATACCTTTTTGCTTTTGAACACGACGCGCTTGCAAGAATCCACGGAATGGTGCAATTCCAGTACCTGGCCCAACCATAATAATTGGTGTTTCTGGATCTTTAGGTAATTCAAAGTTTGATTGTGGCGTTCGAATGAAACAGATAATCTCATCTTTATTATGACGCTGAGCTAAGTAATTAGAAGCGACTCCTTCATATGTCCCTTCCCCACTCCATGCAGGCGCATTAACAACACCGACCGTAATGCTCAGACGATTGTGTGCAACGAGTGGAGAGCTTGAAATAGAATAGTAACGCGGTTTGAGCGCAGGAAGAAGTTCTAAAAAGCGTTCAAATCGGATTTCACAAGCCTCATACTTTTCAAGAAGGTCCAACATTGAAATCCGTTTCTTTAGTATTTGTTCATGGTAAACTCCTTCTTCTAATAATGCTTCCAATTCTTTTTTATGAGGAGGACATGCTGTGAATGTTACCATTTCTCGTATTTGTGCTCGAGTGGCAGCTTCTTGAACTTCAACACTATAACTAAGAAGGTCCAATAAACTAACAGGACTGTCTAAAGGTATGTGATTTATACTTCGTCCACTTGCACTCAGTATAACTTGATCCTTCCCATTTAATCCAAAACGTTTTAAAATTCGGTTGATATTTTTCTCGCTATTAACTGGCAACACTCCAAGGTGGTCTCCTTCTTTATATGTAGCGCCTTCTGGCAAAGATACCTCGATATGTCGTGTACTTCTATCACTGCTGGGTGATTGGAGTTCACGATTTTCTAGTATAGATGCATAAACTGCTTCATATGTTCGTGCAAGAGGAGATCCTCCAAGACGACTAACAAATTGCAGACTCAAAGTACTGCGCTCTTTTTCTATATTTTTGTTGAGCTCCAATCCAAATGCCTTCATCGCATCAGACCACATGTTTTGTTTCCATTGCTCAAGCTGTTCCTCGAAATCACCACTTGCATCTGCTTCTCCGCGTTTAGAAAATCTTGTTGCTCCTTTTTGAGCCATCTGCTCATCAATGTATCTTGGAATCCGTTGATAGGTACTAGCCCAATTATGATCTCCACAACCAAAAACTGCGTATTGAACACCTTTTAGCTCATCCGGTTTTAGTTCCTCCAACCATTGCACAAACTGTCCTGCATTACTTGGCGGTTTTCCATTATAAGAAGAAGTTACAATAAGAACCGCTCCTTCTTTTGGCAAACTTCCAATCCGATCGTTAAGAGCTACCACTTCCGTTCGAACTCCTTCTAAACTAGCTGTATCTGCTAATTCTCTTGCAATACCTTCTGCTACACCTGTATCCGAGCCGTACAGAACAAGAAGTGAAAGATTATCGGCCCCAATAATAGAAGGTGGCTTCTGAACGTGCTGCTTAATTTCATCGTTTTTCAGCTTGTCCTCTGTAGGTGTAAGAACAGTAGGATGACTAATAGTTTGTTTTCGGGGTAGAATCCTAATCTTAAAATCACCGGGCTTTAGCGTTAATGTTTGTTTTACGTCCAGCTGATAGTTTTGATAATCGATTAATTCAAAATGTTGAAGAAGCATTCCCATTACAAGAGTGGCTTCATGAAGTGCAAATTGCATACCGATACATGCTCTCTGGCCATTTCCAAATGGCTTATAAGCATGATGAGGAACCTTATCCAGCTCTTCAAATCGTTCAGGTTGGAATTCTTCCACATTGTCTCCCCATGCATCTTTATCCCTATGTAGCTGTGGAATAAGAACAGAAATACGATCTTCTCCTTTCTTAATTGGGTATTTCCCGCCAATCACTGTATCTTCTTTTGCATAGAGACTGAATGCTGGAGCGGTAGGCCATAGACGTAGCGATTCATTTAAAATCATCCGTATATACTTCAGTTTCATAACTTGTTGGTATGTTGGAGTAGGATCTGTCAAAACACGGTCTACTTCTTCATAGGCTTTTTTCAACTTATCCGGATTCTTTAATAAAAAATAAATTGCAAAAGATAACAATCCACTTGTTGTCTCATGTCCAGCTATTAAAAAGGTAATAATTTGGAAACGAATATTTTCATCATCTAATTTTTCACCAGTTTCCGGATCTGGCACATTTAACATACGGGAAAGTAAATCATTTTCTTCCTGATTCCCATTACTTTTACGTTCAGCAATAATATTATCTACTAAAGAAAACATAGATTGAATATCATGCTGAAATTGACGTTTCGTTCTCCACATGAGTTTATCTTCTATATCCAGCCTCTGTAATTGGTGCATCGCTTCATCTAGAGCACGGGTCATGCTAGTAATAAAAGGATGAGGGGTCTCACGATAAAAGCTATTGAATCGGTAATTAAAACCACATAGACCAATTGTATCTAACGTAAGACGAGTCATATCCCCCGGAACATCTACGTTTTCATTCGGATTAAGTCGTGCCCATTTTTGAACGAGTTGTACAGCAATATCGACCATCATGGCATGGTAATCTTTCATTGCCCGTTGGCTAAATGTAGGCATCAAAATATTATGAGCTTTTTTCCAGTTAGGCTCGTGAGTCTCGCTAGTAAATAATCCGTCCCCAGCAAAGGCACGAACTTTTGCTAAAGCACCCTCTATACTTTTATCGAACCGTGTTTCATCACAAACTTCTGCTACCAATTCATGTCCAGAAACGACAATGATGGTATCACTTAAAGTTTGAATTTGAAAAATGGGACCATACTCTTCCGCTATCTTGATAAAGGATAGGGTCGGTTTATCTTTATCGATTAATGGGAGATTACCCAGCGGTCCATATGTTTTCGGCTGAGGAATGGCAGATACTTTTTTTTCCATTTAAAACACCCTTTCAAAAAAGCATGAAATAAAGTGAAACTTTAATCAGTGGGGGTTTTGTTCATCCCCCACTGATTATTAGTTGAACCAATCGGGCTTTTACGGGCAGTTGGTCCCCCACCTAACTTCTTTGCTTCCGCTAAATTTTGAGGTGGGGGTCTTACTGCCCGTTAATTCGGGATAACATATCCCATTTAATAAAGAAGAAATAGCAACTAATCGCCTGGGATAAAGATATGTAATTGATTACCTTATTTTATCTTTTCCCTAACTATTCATGATTATGATATTGCGTATAAGCTTGGCAATTAAATTTATAACTTGTAGAAAAATACTAAATTAAAATGAAGCGAATAAATATAATTGGAGCCTTTTAATGTTGGTGTTAAAAGATAATCTAGACTTGTAATGTTTATGAGAAATTGCAAACGGATCTCATCTCTTGTATTTGTTTATAAAAACGATTATTTTGATTTATTTTCTTCTAAAACACCCCAAAATAGAAAAGTTGATGAGCTTAAGATTGTAGTATTCGAAAAATCAGTAGTTTAGTTAAACCAATACGATAAGCAAGTATACTGTGTTACTAATGAAAGAGGACCTGATATGAACATCAGGTCCTCTTTTACTATATAATTATTTCTCTGCTTCTTTTAGTTCTTTTCCAGCTTTAAATACCGGCGCCTTAGCAGTAAAAAACTTGTAGGAATCATTATCAAGCGTTTTATTCTTCTCTACCGATTTAACTTCTCGACAGCTTCCGCACTTGTATCTACACGTTTAACGAAAAAAACTAATAGTAGTGCAACAACATTCATGCCAAGCGCTACATAAAATGAATATTGAATTCCAGATAATAAAGCCTTCTGAGTTACTATTGCCTTCGTAGTTTCTGTAAAGGTTGTTGGATCTATATGAGACATTAAACTTTCAGCTTTTGTTTTTGTTACAGAGTTCATAATCGTAACAAGAATAGCAGTACCAATCGAACCGGACACTTGTTGAGCCGTATTATTAACAGCTGTACCGTGCGGATTTAAGCGAGTTGGTAATTGATTAAGACCATTTGTCATAAGTGGCATCATAACCATCGCCATCCCAAACATCCGCAGTGTGTAGATAAGAATAATATGTGTGTGACTAGAGTCAATTTGCAGACTTGCCAACATATAAGTTGAAACAGCTGTAATGGAAAGCCCCACTATGCCAAGAATCCGAGGACCATATTTATCAAATAGTTTACCTGTAATTGGTGACATAATCCCCATTATAACCGCACCTGGAAGCATCATCAGCCCAGAGCTCAGCGGCGAAATACCACGGACGTTTTGTACATAAGCTGGTGTTAAAATCATACCCGAAAACATGGCCACCGCGTTAACAATTGCAATTACAGACGCAAGTGCAAACATTGGGTACTTGTAAACACGTAAATCCAATAACGGCTCATCCATTTTTAATTGACGAATAATGAAAGCAATTAGGGCAATAGCGCCTATGATTAAGGTTGTTAAGACAACTTTATTTGTCCAACCATCGGAGCTTGCAGAACTGAATCCATATAACAAACCGCCAAAACCGACAGAAGATAATAGTAATGAGAGATAATCAAGTTTTGCATTTTTGTTTTGTTTCATGACATTCTCAGATTTCCAAATCCCTAACAGTAAGCTAATGATTGCTAACGGTAAAATCATTTCAAACAGCAAACGCCAGTCATAATACTCTACAATATAACCTGATAGTGTTGGCCCAATTGCTGGAGCTGTAATCATAACTAGTCCAAAAATCCCCATTGCTGTTCCCCTTTTTTCTCTCGGAAAGCTTACTAGCATAATATTCATTAACAAAGGTCCCATAACTGAAGAGCCTGCCGCTTGAACCATCCGACCAGTAAGTAATAAACCAAAGTTCGGTGCTACAGCCGCTAAGGCAGTACCAAGAATAAAAATCACCATAGATGTAATAAATAGGCTCCTATTTGAAAAACGCGTTATTAAAAATGCTGATGCCGGAATTAATACACCACTTACAAGCATATACCCTGTAGAAAGCCACTGGATCGTTGAATAATCTTGAATGTTTAAATCTTTCATTATTGATGGCAAGGCTACATTTAAAAGGGAGTTATTTAGAAATGAAACAAATGCCCCAATAAAAAGGATTACAAGCATTACATATGGTGGTTTTCTTTTATGTAATGTTTCACTCATATATTTAATTGCCCCTTCATTATAAATTTCATTGATTCGTTTAAATCGTTTACATATTTGCACAAGAAAACATTACCCTTGCAGTATTTTGCCAAACTCTTCGAATGGATATTCTCTTTTTAGCAATTCCACTTGCTCAACATACCATTTTAAAATCTTTTTGTTGATGAAACCTTTATAAAAACGTTTGTTAACGGAATTTAAATTAGGCTGAAATACACAAAATAAGCAACTGAAAATCACCTTCTAAAATAAAGTGAAACTTTAAATCAATGGGTATTTTACGGGCAGCGAGAAAAATCAAAAAGACCACGCACCCATTCCTTTAAATACAGGCTTGTAGATCTAGTTATGTAACCATCCATAAAAAGGAATATTACATAGGCTAAGTCTAACATTACATTTTTAAAGTGAGGAGAATAAGCGTATGGACCAATATTGGTATTTGAATTCAAAGGGAAACGGGGAACAATATACTAACCAAATTTCATTATATTCACAGCCCGAAATAACTAAATCTGAGGTAATGAATGATTTGAAGCTTCCTGAGAATTGGAGTTACCGAGTCTATCCAGTTAGTTGGGATTCATCAGCCAATTATACGAGGTTCAATCCCCAACCTCCTCCCTTCTCTTGGGGGCAGCCAATCAATTATGCAGGGATGATGCCCCAAGGACATCCCGATAATTGGACTCCACTACCAGGTCATGCAGGTTTTAATTTTCAAAAACCTCCCTTCCCCTGGGCGCAACCATTCAATCATACAGGGATGTTCGCACAAGGTCATCTTGCAGCTTTACTATCGCCGCCAGCCAAGCCTTTTCATTTCAATACCAATAACTCGGGTGTTTTTGGAAACCCTCCAGGATGGGGTAGTCCGTGGGCCCCAATGGGATGGGGAAATAACGGAGGTAACGGTCAGCTAGGAATGCTTGGAAACTTACTTACAGCAGGAAAAGGTACCATGAGTGGAATAGGAATGATTAGTAGTCTAATCGGGATGGGGAAATTCTTCTTTTAGTTAATTAAAGTGATAGAATTGGTCCGCAGCTCAGACATTCCAACAAAATATTTCATTTTCCATTGATTTAATGTTTTCAAACATGTACTCCTCAATATATTTATTGTGTGCTTCCAATACTCCATCCAAGTTCGTCTCCTTGTCTTTCAATTTATAAAAAAATCTGTTGCAACTCTTTAGACAACAATTCCAATTCATAAAAAATTGATAAGTTCATAACAAAAACGCCATCTCTTCCTTTGATTCTAGGGAAAGAATAGCGTTTTTGTTACGTAACAATTAAGTTGTTTCATTCTTATTTATTCAATAATTTCATTGTCATTTCTCTGCATTTTTAGCCTGATAGCGATATGATCATAACCCGTAAAATGCCATTTCTTTTACTTATGCTTTGCTAAAAATTCTGTTATGCGACGATATACATATATTTCATTTTCTTTTTTTGAAAATCCATGCCCTTCATCGTCTAATACTAGGTATTCTACATCTACTCCTTGTTCTTGCAACGCGTGAAAAATTTGATCCGATTCTTCCTTTACAACTCGTGGATCATTTGCCCCTTGGATGATAAGGAGTGGTTTATTCATTTGATTTAAGTAAGTAATTGGTGAATCTTGTATAAGCTTATCTTTATCATTATTAATATCACCTATTAAATTAACTGCGAGCGGTTTCCAATTTTCAGGCATAGATGCGATAAAACTAAATAAATTGCTAGGTCCAAAAATGTCAATGGCTGCACGGAAATACTCTGAATGACGCCCGTGAAGCAATAAGGTCATATATCCTCCATAACTACCGCCCATAACAAATAATTTATCAGGAGTTGATATCCCCTGTTCAAATAACCATTCGATCCCTGCTACACAATCTAAACGCGGCGCTTCTCCCCAATCACCTTCAATCATTTTTGTAAACGTTGAACCATATCTTGTACTACCTCTAAAGTTTGGCGCAAAAATATTATATCCCTGCCTTAATAAATATTGAAATAATGCTCTGAAATCTTTCGTCTCAGCACTTTGTGGACCACCATGAGGCCAAAATATTGTATATCCGTTTTGTACTTCTCCTTTCGCCCGGAATAATAATGCTTCTATGTTTAACCCATCAAAAGAGGCATATGTTATAACATCCGGTTCAACAAAAGAAGATTCAGATAGACCAATAACATAGTTTTTTGTTAATGCTGCCCATTCTGTATCTCTATTCTTCTTGTAATAGATGTTTGCTGTTTTCGTCGCACTTTCACCTAGTAAATATAAATTTTCCGATTTTGTAATTTCAATTTGACTTATCGTATCTACCGGAGAATTCAATAGAATTAACTCTTTTTTATCCCATACAAATTTATATAACCTATCTGTAACACCTTTCGACGAAACAATGTAGCCATTTTTTGTTTCAGCATGCCATTTTATATTGGATATATCTTCCTTCTCTATTTTACAGATTGGTTTGAATTCCTGTTTATTTAAATCAAAAGAAGCTACATAGGAAAAC
The DNA here is from genome assembly GCF_002975115.1 of Bacillus sp. MYb78. Classification (NCBI taxonomy): domain Bacteria; kingdom Bacillati; phylum Bacillota; class Bacilli; order Caryophanales; family Bacillaceae; genus Bacillus; species Bacillus sp. MYb78. The sequence goes on along the minus strand of NZ_PCOB01000010.1, from coordinate 162,289 downwards.
TCTTCTTCATAATTTGTAACGAAAATCACTGTATTTTCATCAATATAAGAAATGGAGCCTACAGTATGTTCTTTCTCACTGGAAGGTACTAAACAAATAAGTTCTTCTCCTTTTTTTACATATCCTACATTATATGTATTACTATATGACTTTAAAACAATGTAACTTGATTCATTCGGACTTACTGCCTCTACATATGTAGGTGTCTCCACACCAGTTAACAACAGCGTATCTTCTTTTGTGCGTATATTATAACAACGAGAGTTTAAGAACATTGGGTTATCTTTACTTGTGACATAGTATAATCGTTCCCCATCCTCTGTTAAATGCACAAAGTAATCCTTTTCTGTCTCTCCTGCTGGAATCAATTCAAGCAATCCACCACCCTCTGGTTTTAATGCATAAATATGATAATTTTCATCCCCATCTTTATCAAATCCAGCTAAAATAAATCGATTTAAAGAATCCATTTTAATAAAATTGCTTGATTGATTACAATATGTTAAGGGATAAGGGGATAAATTGGGTAAATCCATCGCCCATAAATTAGAATGACCATTTAAGTTTGTACTAAAAATTAATTTCCCTTCATCTTCACTAACTGTAAACCTACCAATACTATAGGATCTAAAAAATTGTTCAGCATCTTCCATAGGAAATTGAATCATCTTTCTTCCTCCACTCTACCTTATATCTAAAAATTCAGAACATCTTATATATAAAGATTCTACATTTTCCTATTTATCCCTTTTGGGTTTTATTTAGATTTACTTCTACCTTCTACTTCTTCTTATTAACATTACATAACGATGCGGAGAGTTTTTTAAACAACTCTTCTTTTAGCAGTGAATATATTCTTTACTATTTCACGATTACTTCTCATTCGATATTTCTCACTAATTATCCCTCAAAGCGAAAAATAAGCGGGGAATTAGAGAGCAAAATCTACCATATACTTTTATTCAGCTAACTTCTCACCAGTAACAATCTTCATAAAAGCAGCTGCGTCTTTCTCTGCTAATTGAGCGTACTGATTATCCCCCGCCATTATTTCTACTTTATCCTTATTAGGACTAATCCACATTTGATATAAAACAGCTTTCGCTTCTATTTTCGGATTTTTAAACTGAAAAACAAACTGATAATCAGCTGAACGAGACATTTCCACCTTTTTATTTTCAAAGTTAGTATCATTTAATATTTTCTTTACTTGCAATACTTTATTCTTGTCTGTAATTACCTTCAAATCCTCATAATGATTATCACCAGCATGTTTTTGCACTTCGATTGTTTGATTATGATTTCCTATATTATTTGAACAGCTGGTTACTACAAATAAACAAATCACGCTGAAGACTAAATACAAATTTCTAATTTGCATAGCGCTCTCCGCCTTTAGTGTATATAATAGTTCACTTCCATTACGCTTTTAAAATGTAAAATAAGAATACACCCCATAAGCCACAAATAAGATTAATAGAATAGAAATGCCGAGTACCGTATATATAATCCATTTTAAATTTGAATTCATATCATCCTCCTACCTCTCGGTAATTCCAGTATATAACAAAAAAAGCATTGGATACCCAATGCTTTTTACACTTACGCAAATAAAGAAGTATTCGCATATAAAGCTGGTGAACCACCTGAATGTACGAATAAAATATTGTCTTCCTTATTAAATTTACCTTTTCTAATTAAGTCGATTAATCCCGCTACTGCCTTACCTGTATACACTGGATCAAGTAAAATACCTTCTGTTTTCGCAAGTAACTGAACTGCCTCTACCATTTCCGGCGTTGGTAACGCATAGCCTGGTCCTACATATTCATCAAAGCACGTAACAGCGTCGCGCGAGATAAAGTTTGGAATACCAACGTGTGCTGAAGTTTCATCTACAAGTTTTGCTACTTTCTCTTCTTGCTCAGCTTTTCCTCTACTTACATTAATCCCGATTACAGGAATATGGCTTTGTGTTCCAGAAAAACCAGTAATTAAACCAGCATGCATACCGCCGCTACCACTTACACAAACAACTGAACTGAAATCAATTCCTTGCTCAAATGATTGCGCCATAATTTCTTGCGCACAAGCAACGTATCCCATTGCGCCCGTAGGGTTTGATCCACCAACTGGAATTACATATGGTGTACTACCTTTTTCACTTACTTCTTTCGCTACTTTATTCATCTCTTCCATCAGGTCTGCTCCGTTCGGTACAACAATGACGTTTTCAGCACCTAATAAGTGATATAAGAAATAGTTTCCGTTAAAGTCTCTCTTCTCTTCTGGCTCAAGCCCTTCCTCTAATACAAGAATACATTTCATTTTTTCTTTTACCGCAGCAGCAAGTGTCAGGCGGCAATGATTTGACTGAATACCACCAGCTGTAATTAACGTATCTGCACCCTTTTCCTGTGCATCCGCAACTAAAAATTCTAACTTTCTCGTCTTATTACCACCGGCTGTTAAACCAAGTAAATCATCTCGTTTAAAATAAATAGTCGGGCCACCAAGTGCTTCAGAAAAATTGTTTAACTTTTCAATTGGTGTATATGATTCTGTATATTTTTTTCTCGGGAATTTAGCTAAATTCATTGTAACGCTCCTTTTGTACTTCTTTCGCAATATATGTAACGTTACTATTATTACATGTAAAAATGGTGAAGTCACCTTTCTCGGTTAAAAATGTATTAGAATTTCATTTTGATAAGTAAAACCGTATTAATGATTTTAACTTAATTACGGTACATGAAATTTATATCAACGATTTTTTAAATATATCGTTCATTACTTACAATATATCAACGATTTTTCAAATATATCGATCGTAACTTGCAGTATATCAACGATTTTCTTAATATATCGATCTATCGACAAAAAACGACAGACAGGCAACCCCTTTCTCATCAACAAAAAAAGAGCCCACACATTCAAATGCAGACTCCCTCCAATCACTTATTTACCGAAAAACGAAGTAACTGCGTTAATCCCGGCTCTAAATTCATTTCACCTTTATTACGTACGTATACAGTTTTATCTCCATCAAATTTCGGAGGATTTGCTTGACTATACGTATGCCACTCATTCGTTCCTTCTATAGAATACTCCATATATTCATTTGCACCGACAATTATATTTTTACGATCATCTGCCGTTACATTTGGTGCCATCTGCGCAATTTTTGAATCACTAATTAATAACTTCTTTATATCCTTATCACGTTTGTAATCGTAAGCTGTCACAATTACATCGTTACCATATGCTTTCACTTGTAACCCTTGTTTAAATGAATAGCCATCTGGAGCAGTTTTCTCTCCTCCATTTGGTCCTGCTGACATCCAGCCTGTTTCAATCCCGCCCGTATTTACAACAGTGAAACCTTTTTCATCTCCGCCTTTAATTTTCTTTTTACCAGCCCAGTCAGGTAAGTTTAAATCCCAATGTGTATGACTCGTGAAGAAAACAACCTGCGGATAGTCTTTTAATATATCATACAATTTATCCACGTTTAAATAATCTTGTAAATATGGTGATTGCCTTGATCCAGATACTGTATCAGGTAAAACGTGATGAGAGAAAATAAAGATTGGCTTATTTTTATCTTTTTGACTGTACTCTTCTAAATTTTGTTTTAACCAACCTAATTGCTCATCACTCATATATACTTCGTCCCACATTTTTGAATCGTGGTATTTCATATATTTTTCAGTTCCTAAAAATAAAAGTGGATAGCCATCTAATTCTTTTTTATGATATACCTTTTCTTGTCCACTAAATTGTAAGTAGCGACCAAATAGTGTTTCTTCCGTTACACCATTTGGCCATGTACTTTGAGAGAGTTTCCCATCCGCTGTCCATTTACCAGCATAAAACTCATGATTCCCAACAGTAGACCATACATTTTCTGGATGCTTATTTTTATTTAACACACGCTTTACATCATCATATTGTGACTGTTGTCCAGTCGGCGTTATATCCCCATTCATAATAAGCGCTCTAGAAAGTGGCGTCACTTTGTTCATATCTTTTAGCACATGATCAAAATCCCCTAAATCACCTTGAATATCACTAATAACATTAAAAGTTGTAGCTGATTTTCGGGCTTGCTCTTTCCCTTCCGCATGCACTGAAAACGTCGGTAATAATGCCGCCATAACTGCTAACGAAGCAACTGTCTTTTTCATACAAATTCTCCCCCTAATAATAGAATGTACAAACTGACATGTTCTGCTTTCTCTTAGGTGCTTGTCCAATTCACATTATAGGGAGGGATTGTAAAGATAGATGGAGTTAAAAGTTAAGTGTTTTTTAAGAGATTTTGTCGTTTTTACACGCCCCATTTAACAATTAACACTAATTTTTCTATTAACCTACTAATATTAGCTGAATGTAAATTTATACGATAAATCACTTCGTTTAATATGTTGTGTTTTAATTTCCTTTACACAATTTCAATAAAGTACTTTACCATTTTAAATTCTCTTCATTAATCCTCAATTTCTATTCCAGCTTGTTTTAATGGTTCTAATACTTTCGGGTAACACATTGAAATATATTCCACTGTTTTTAAATTTTTTAGATTTTGAAATCCTTCAACAGATATAACATCAAATAAACTGTCTTCACCGTCCCAATCAGGCTTTAAAATATGATAAATTTCATTCCCACCATCAAAGCAAAGGGACTCAATCTTTTCCAAATCACTTATTTCCAAAGTTAACGCTTCTAAAAAAGCTTTGATTTCAACAATTGGCCCAACTCCTGAATACCATTCAAAATTATTCGTATGCTTTTCTATTAAGTCTTTCAATTCTTTTAGAAATAGTGGCTCTTTATCTAATAAAGCTTCAATTACCACTAACTTAAAATTAAAATCCTGAAACATTTCACTCTTTCTCATTTTAACTTCCTCCTATCTTGCCCTGTCCTAGGGTTTTAATCTCCTTTACACAACTTCCAAAAAGCACTTTACCTTTTTAAATTCTCTTCATTTAATCCTAACAGCCCTGGTAAAATAAAACACCCATCTTTTCTAATCAGTACATCATCAAACCAAATTTCACCCCCGCCATACTCTGATCTTTGAATATTCACTAAATCCCAATGTATCGCTGATTGATTCCCGTTTTCTGCACCTTGTAACGAATCCCCAATTGCTAAATGATAACTACCATTTATTTTTTCATCAAATAACGTATTATTCATCGGATGTAGTATGTAAGGGTTAAAAGCCAGTGCAAACTCTCCGATATATCTTGCTCCCTCGTCCGTATCAAGAATTCGATTTATTCGCTCTGTATCGTTTGCATATGCCTCTATTATTTTCCCATCCTTAATATGTAACTTAATATTTTGAAACGCATAACCTTGTTGAATAGATACTGTATTGAACGCTACTATCCCATTCACTGAATTTTTGACAGGTGCTGTATATATTTCGCCATCAGGTATATTATCTGTACCATCTCCCTTTAAAACACCGATTCCTTCAATGGAAAAATTCAAATAAGTACCATTCCCAATGATTTTCACTTGTTTTGTCTTTTCCATTAATTCTTTTAACGGATCCATTGCTTTCGACATTTTTTTGTAATCTAACGTACAAACATCATAATAAAATTTCTCATAAGCCTCGGTACTCATATTCGCTTCTTGCGCTGAAGCCGCATTCGGAATTCGAGTTGTCACCCATCTCGTTTTATACACTGCTTCACTATGAGCCTTTCCAAATACCTTTTGATATAATTTCATTTTTTCTGCTGGTACATCTGCTAGTTCGTATGCATTTCTAGGACTACGGAGATTAATATATACTTGCATCTTACTTAAACGGTAACACTCCCAATCTGCAAATAACTTAAACTGTTCTTCAGATCCAGACAAAATTAATTGCCGCGTAACAGAAACGTCACGCATTGATACATGTGCATATCCACCTGCTTTTTCCACTGACTTAATAATTTCACGAACTACTATAGGGTCTATTTCCGTAACACTTTGAATTAACACATGATCACCAGGTTGCACTTTAGTAGAATGGTTGACTAGTATATCTGCTAATTTAGATAATCCCCTCTTCATTACGTCCCTCATCCTTTCATTTCCGTTTCAATAGCTTAATAAAAAATAAAAAGAGAACTACTCTCTTTAAGCAATTCTCTTTTTCACCCAAACAATAGATATAAAATAAACCCTTAAAAATAATTCCGTAACGTTGGCATTGCAGCTATACTAAAGTACAGAGTCCCAGGTACTAACCACGCGCCACAAAGCATCAGCAACACAGTTTTCCTAACAAGCCCTGCAATAAAAGACGGAAGCACAAAAATAAACAATACAGTGATATATACTTCTTTATCAAGTAATTGAGTGCTATAAGGGTTGAAATATAGAAAAATAATTGAAAGGATAAACATACGTACAGCTGCTTTTACACCTAAATAAACATTTAAATTATTCTTCACAATTTCCCTACTTCCAATAGCACCATGCTTAATACTTTCCAGCACTATACCTCATTACAATAAAAGTTACTCCCCTTCTAGTTCGCCTTAAAATTATAAATCGGCTTAATAATATGTTTAATATCAATTGTGTCCTTTGTATTCTCAACAATCTCATCCATTGGCTTATATACCATTGGTGCTTCATCTAAAGTACTTTCTGCAACAGATGTAGTCCAAACCTCTGTCATTGTATTTTGAAAATCCTCTAAGTTAAGTACTTCTTTCGCCTTCTTACGGCTCATAATACGTCCTGCTCCATGAGGGCCAGAAAAGTTCCAATCTGGATTTCCTTTACCAAATGCAATGATAGAACCGTCTCTCATATTAATTGGAATGATTACTCGTTCATCTTTCTGAGCTGAAATAGCACCTTTTCTTAGAATCATATTGTCCATATCGATGTAGTTATGAATTGTAGTGAATTGATCTGTTACTTTCCAATCCATTTTAGTGACGATTTCATCAATCATTGCTTTACGATTTAACACCGCATATTTTTGAGCAATTTTCATATCATTCATGTAATCTTTAAATCCTTGTCCTTCTAAATAAGCTAATTCTTTGCGAATCACCGGTTTCTTAATTTCACGTAAAGCTTCATGTATTTCTTGTTGTCTACCTTCTTTCGTTAAACGTTCAATGATTTCTTCTTTAATAGATTTAACGTTTATAAGTTGCTCGTAAGCAAAGTTTTGATAATACTCTGCTACCTGTTTCCCTAAATTACGCGAACCACTATGAATGACAATGTATATATTTCCTTTATCATCCTCATTCAGTTCGACAAAATGATTGCCCCCGCCAAGTGTACCAATACTTTTTTGAGCACGTTGCAATGTAAACGGGGCTCTTACACTATCAAAATCAATCATTTTTGAAAATCTATGTTCCTTATCTCGAATACGAAAACCACTTGGGACAAATTTACGTATCGTTTCGTCTAAGTGATCGAAGTTGATTTCCTCTTTTTTCTTATTAATCATAACAACTTCCATGCCACAACCAATATCGTACTTACCTCTCAGTTTCCTGAAAGAGTGGACTATACCTTCTCTACAGTCATCGAGATATGCAGTCTCTACTGTAGGCTCACCGTATTAATTATTCCTCTTCAATTCAAAATGGATGAGGAATAATTCTGTACCTTAGTCTGCTAACATGGTACAAGTCTCTGAACCATTCGATTATGTCACCATAACCACTGGCTGCTGATTGCCCTCGCCTTTTATCGTTAGGGTTCCCAGTCAATTGAGTGAGTAGTTTAAAGTCTGAGCCGATTAGTTAACCCCGACTAAATTAGGAACAATCTTATCTTGAATTGTCATTGTTGTCCCAATCGTACAACCTGCACCCGCATGTGTATCTGGCATAATACGAATCTTGCTATCCTTTACGAATTCTTGGTTACAAAGATCAATAATTTGACCTGCTGCAGTTTTTTCTACATTCGTAGTAAACACTTTCGCTTCATTGTATTTCCCTTGTAATTTCAACATCTTCTATTTCCCCTTTCCTTTAGTTTCTACAAAAAATCAATTCATACATATTATATAAATATATTTCCCACCACTACAGCTCATTTCCTTTTTTATAAAAAAAGACACAGAGATTCCTCCCTATGCCTACTAATTCCCTACCTTTTCACCGCATGTACATAATGCACTGTCTCAAAAGCTTCTAAATAATCGTTTCGTCCTTCAAAATATAATACATCAATATCCTCTGGTGATAAATGCTCATAAATGAGTAAGCCCGCCTTCTCTAACAGTGCTTCCATTTCAGCATAAGAATAACATGATTTCATCGGTTCTCCGCCTACCGCAGCCATTTTCACCATATTTTCAACTCGATTGGACAGTCCCTTTTCTGTAAACAAGTTTTCATCAGGATAATCAAAAACGATAGAACTACCTGCCGGAACCATCTCGAATAAACATTCTAATAAACTAGCAAGTTCCTCTTTCGTTAAATAGTACGTAACACCTAAAAGGCTAAAGAAAGTCTTTTTATGTTCAAACCCTTCATTGCGTAACTGTTCATAGGAAAATCCTTTCGTAAAATCCATTGAAACAAAATGAAGGTTTTTTGGAACTTCAAGTTCTGTTTCTTTTATTCTTTCCTTCTTAAACACCTGCGTAGAAGGATGATCCACTTCAAATATTTCTATTTTATTTTCTAATTCTCGGTGTCTAAAACTGAACGTATCTAAGCCTGCACCGAGTACGACGTATTGTTTCGCTCCTAATGTAATTTCATGTAGTAATACTCTTTCACAATATGCAGCACGTGCTAAAGGTGTTGGTGATAACTGAACTTGCGTAATCCATTTTAATATTTCTTTTGGATTGTCTTGAAACTGCTCTGCAATTTCTTTATTGAAAAAGTGAATCCCTTGAACCATGTTCGTTTCAATATTGTTACGTTCTTTTTGTGAAATGAAATCTTTAGCTACATAATCATCAAAGATTTTAGGATTATCAAATTCACTATGATACGCCCTTCCGAAAGCTGATACTAACGACGTTACACTTGCTTCACCTTGTTTCACGCACATACACTCTCCTTCATGTTCACAACAAAAATAGGGTTCCCCTGGCCAGGAGAACCCTATTATACACCTTATTTTTATATTGGTAAATTATAGCATAAATAAGTTTTTTTGTCAAGTTTTCAGCCTACTACGCTCCAACAATTTGTGTAATCTCTAGCAGGAAGATTTCGATCTACACCGAATATTCCAGTTCATAACAATACAAATGGAGGGCGTCATGAAAAGATTAGTCATCATTACAGTAGGAAAAACACACAGTGGAAAAACTACATTTGCAAAAGAGCTAGAAAAAGAGTTACCTAATTCTTTTATTATGGACCAAGACAACCAAGCTGAATTTATTAACACACATTATGAAAAATTACAGCCGACAGAAGGATCAAATACACTAAAGCACAGTCTTTCAAAATTCATTGTTGATTATGCGAAAGAACATACAAATTTACACCTTATTATTTGTAACTCCAATCGCAGTAAAAACGGAAGGTTCTATTTACTAAACGAATTATTTCCACAGAATGAATATGTACGCATATTAGTTCACTTTGACATCCCAGATGATGTACTTTACGAAAGAGTGGCTAGAAGCACGCGAAGTACGAATATTTTTAGAGGTGGATATTCTAGTTTCAAAGAAGTACTTGATCGACAACAAACTGAATCACTTCACGATGATGTGGTAGATCCTATAGAAAACGAGGCTGATTATTTGTTTGTTATTCGTAACAGTAAGGATGCAAACTCTACTATATTAAAAATTGTCCATCTTGCTAAAGAGTTCTCCCCTATCCGAAATAAGAGATTATAAAAATTACATAATCATAGATTATTATGCAAATACTTCCTCTAGACGGCGTAGATGGTATATAATGATGGAAGAATCTACTTCTATATGCTCATTTTTACACAAAATAGCTCATGCATATGAAAGAAAAGAGGTACAAAAATATGAAAACAAAACAAACAATCGCTGCGTCTACACTAGCTTTAGCAATGATTGCTGGCGCAAACTCTGCTCATGCAGAAGTAAATGATGCTACTCCTCAGCAAAGTACGGGAGATCGATTAGCTGAAATTAAGCAACATAAACAAGAGTTAGATGCGAAATTACAGCAACACAAAGAAAACGTGGATCAAACATTAAATGAACTTAACAAAGTTAAGGAAAATGTTGATACAAAGGTGAATGAACTACATGAACGCAAACAAGTTGCTGATGAAAAAATTAACGAAGTTAAACAGCATAAACAAGAACTAGATGCAAAACTTCAGCAAGACAAACAAATCGCCGAAGATAAAATCGCTGAAATTAAAGAGCATAAAAAACAAGTAGAAGATAAAGTTGCTGAAGTAAAAGAACATAAGCAAAATATCGATAACAAAGTGAATGAGATTAAAGAACATAAACAAACTGTCGATGAAAAAGTGAATGAAATGAAGCAACATAAAGAGAACATTGATCAAAAGGTTAATGAACTTAAGGAAGTTAAAAAACAAGTAGATGAAAAATTAGCTGAGTTAAAGAAAGCGAAACAAACTGCTGAAGACAAACTCGCTGAACTAAAAGAAAACAAGCCGAATACTGGTAACACGTTAGAGGAACTTAAGAAAATTAAAGGCAATTTAGACAGTCTTTCCGCTAACTTAGAACTAGCTAAACAAGATGTAAAAAACAAACTAGCTGAATTACAAAAGGCTAGAGAAGATTTACTAAATAAAATTAACGAAATTAAACAATCGAAACAAACTGTTTCAGACGATTTAACAAAGAAAAAACAAGACTTAGATATTAAAATCAACGACTTTAAGCATACTGAGAAAAAAATTGACGACAAATTAGCTGAGTTACATACAACGAAGCAAAATGTTGATAACAAGATTAATGAAGTATCACAGTCTAAACAAACGCAAGCAGATAATGGTACTAAAAACAATAACGCTAAAGAACTTCCTAACGCTGGTAGCGAGCAATCAAACAATATGGCTCTAGGAATGCTATCTGTATTAGGCGGTGTTTTATTACTTACTCGTAATAAAATTAAAAAGTATTTATAAAACAGCTATCATTTTGATTATATAATCTACTGTCCCTTCTCTAAGAAGCCTATGCATAGGCTTCTTAAGGAAGAGACCAAATATAAGTACGTTTACAAACTAGTTATCCCTCTACAGTTAGATTCTATTTCTATCCACATATCATTTGTTGCAGAGCCCAACCTTTCACTTTTTCATTATGATAATACCTCAAAAATAAATATAATTATCAAATTTCAAACTTAGATTAGTTCCTTATACTTTAACAAAACTGAAAAACTGTCATTCCCCTAAGTCATACTAATAGGAAAGTGTACAATTCTTTAACAATACTAACTCTTAATTCATACACTACTAATAGAACTTGTGTAGCAATAAAATTTTCCAAATCATCTAAATCACCATATATTTAACCTCTACTCGTACCTACATGATATTTTCATCCCCCTCTCATAAAGTTCTTATTCTTCTAATTACTACATGACCATGTTCCATTGCTACATTAGAACGACATCTATAAATATTGATAAGGAGTGAAATACATGGGTTCAACAAAACTTACAGGACGAGTAATTTACAAAGGAGATCCCGGTTATTTAGAAGCTATTAAGAATTGGAATCCTTACGTTGATGTCTTCCCCCTCGTCTTTGTTTTTGCACAAAATTCATATGATGTTAGTAACGCCATTAAATGGGCTCGCGAAAATCATGTTCCGTTACGTGTTAGAAGTGGTCGACATGCACTAGATAAAAACCTTTCTGTAGTAAATAGCGGCATCGTTATCGATGTAAGTGATATGAACAAAGTAAGTTTAGATAAAAAGAATGGTATCGCAACCGTTCAAACTGGAATTCACGTCGGGCCACTTGTAAAGGGACTAGCTAGAGAAGGTTTTATGTCACCGTTTGGAGATAGTCCTACAGTTGGAATCGGTGGCATTACAATGGGCGGTGGTTTTGGAGTAGTCTCACGAACAATCGGTCTAATAAGTGATAACCTTATTGCTTTAGAAACAGTAGATGCGACAGGCCGAATCATTCAAGCAGATCAATGTTGCAATAAAGATTTATTATGGGCTTCTAGAGGTGGTGGTGGTGGAAACTTCGGATACAACACTGAATATACATTGAAGCTTCATCGTGCCCCTAATACTGCCACAGTCTTTAATATCATTTGGCCATGGGATCAGTTAGAAACTGTTTTCAAAGTTTGGCAAGAATGGGCACCTTTTGTAGACTCACGATTGGGCTGCCTTCTTGAAATTTACAGCAAAATAAATGGACTTTGCCATGCAGAAGGTATTTTTTTAGGTTCCAAAAGTGAACTCATCAAACTATTAGAACCTTTAACAAATGCTGGAACTCCAACACAAATTGTTATAGAAGAATTACCTTACCCAGCCGCTATCGATTTCTTAGATCCAGATGAGCCAATCCCTGGTCGATCTGATCAAAGTGTGAAATTCTCTTCTGCCTGGGCACTTAACCTTTGGCCGGAAGAACCTATTTCCATTATGAAACGATTTTTAGAAGAAGCTACTGGAACAGAAGCTAATTTCTTTTTTATTAATTGGGGAGGTGCTATTAGTAAAGTACCTAGCAGTAAAACAGCGTTCTTTTGGCGTAGCCCGTTATTTTATACAGAATGGACTGCTAGCTGGAAAGACAAGTCTGAAGAAGCTGCCAATCTAGCATCAGTTGAAAGAGTTCGTCAATTAATAAAGCCGTATGTAACTGGTTCTTATGTTAATGTTCCAGATCAAAACATCGAAAATTTCGGACAAGAATATTACGGAGCAAACTTTGATAAGCTGCGGAAAGTAAAAGCAAAATATGACCCCGAAAATCTTTTCCGTTTCCCACAAAGTATACCCCCCTCTTCCTCTTGTTAATGCTTGAAAAAACAAAAAAAAGAACTCTTACAATTGTAAGAGTTCTTTTTTTCATCATACCAATTTCCCATCTCTCAGCGTCAATATACGATCACATACATCAAGCATTCTTTCATCATGTGTAATCATAATTGCTGCTTTTTGGCTCTCTTTCACTTCACGTTTCATCATTTCAACAACTTCACGTGCGCGTTTTGAGTCTAAGCTTGCCGTTGGCTCATCCGCTAATATTAAATCTGGGTTGTTCATGAACGCACGAGCAATTGCTACCCTTTGTTTTTCCCCACCAGATAGTTGATTTGGATAATGATTTTTTCTTTCTCCTAATCCAAATGCCGCTAATAAATGATCCGCACGCTTTTCTGATTCTTGTTTACTTTCTTTTTTTAACTTAGCAATGTAAAGCAATTGTTCTTTCACATTTAAATATGGAACAAGATTTGCGAACTGGAAAATGAAGCCGATTTTTTTCAAACGAATGTCTGTCATTTCCTTTTCTGATAGCTTCGTAATATTTTGCTCACGAATGTAAATATCCCCTTTTGACGGTGATAATAGTGCACCCGCGATTGATAATAATGTACTTTTCCCTGATCCAGAAGGACCGACGATGCCGATAAACTCTCCAGCTTTCACATCAAGCGACATCGGATGAAGGGCTGTTACTTCCGTATTTCCTTCTCCGTACACTTTACTTACTTTGTCTAATTTCAATAATGAAGTCATTACATCCCGCCTCCAATTGCTTCTAATGCATCAACTTTTAATACTTGGTATAACGAAATAAGTGTTCCTAAAATACTAATTACAATAAAGATTGCTGCATATTGTGCAATCATCGGTGTTGTTAATAAGAACGGCATACCTGCTGGTAAAATTTGTTCTAACCCTTGTACAAGAACGATACTGATTACCATCGCAACGACTGATAAGAATAACGCTTGCACGACTAAGCTATTTGCTAAATACGAGTTCTTCGTACCAATTGCTTTTAATACACCTAGTTGCTGTGTTTTTTGTAGTGTAATAACATAGAAGAATACACCGATTAATAACGCAGCGATCACAAGTAAGAACGCAATGATCATCGTTAATGTTCCTTGCTCTTCTTTAAATCCTGGAATACTTTGCAGTACTTCTTTTTTATCGATAACGTGAGCATTTTTAATTTCTTTATCTGTGTTAAGTGCAATTGCACTATAATCTTTTTGATTTGGTTGTGAAATAGATCCCCATACGTCTTCATTTACATAAACGACTGGTGTATGGCTAAACATTTGATCTTTCGTAAATCCGACGATTTTAAATTCTTTCTTTGAAACAGGATCGATAATTGTATCTCCAATATCGATTCCCTTCTCTTTAATCGATTCATCAGCAACCATCTCGTTGTTTGCTGTACCTAATTTCTCACCTTTTACAATGTTCGGTTCTAAAAATGAATCTCGTTCGCTTGAAAAAATAGCGATATCAACCTTTTTCGAACTATCTTTCTTTTCATACGTTGAAACTTTCACCCGAAATGGAACTGCCTCTTTCTCGCCCACTTGATTTACTACGTTATCTACATCGTCTTTCTTAATTTGTGAACGAAGTAATTTATTTTCCGCATCATCTGCTAAAACGAACTTATTTGCCTCCATATTTTGAATCGATGAAGCATTATCATATGATAATCCATTTGCTAATCCCGAAATGACAAGAACTAAAAATGATAGTAACACCATAATCAGTCCGATTAATCCGTATCTTAATTTTGATTGTTTCAATTCACGCAGAGCTAAAAACATTTCGCTCGCTCCTTCCTCTTTCTTTCTATGCACTTATCATAAAAAAGAAATATGAACGGAATATGAACAGAAGATTACAGAGTAAAAAAATAAATTTTCTGAAAGTATTGAAAATAAATAGAATCCTTGATACAATTCAGTCAAATAATATTGACCGAGTAATTTAATTCAAGGAGTTGATCATGTTGAAGCCCGTATTAACACTAACTACTTATAGCCAACTAAAAGCATTAAGCGATCCACTACGTGCCGAAATGATGATACGTCTATGCGAACGTCCTTATACTGGACAATTACTATCTGAGAAATTCGGCATTTCAAGGGCGAAAATTCATTATCATTTAAAAGAATTAGAAAAGAATGGTCTTATAGAGATCGTTTATACAGAAGAAAAGAATGGGATTATTCAAAAGTTTTATCAATCTGTCGCGAAAGGCTTCACCCCTGCTGCAGATCTATTACCTCATTTAGAAATATTAAGCGAATCAGGTCGCCAAATCTTTTTACAAATGATAGAAAGAACGAAAAGCCAAATTCTCGCTGCACCAGAAGAAGCTTTTACATTACGAAATGCAAGTGAAGATCCAGCTAAGTGGAATTACGTTTCATCCTGCTGGGAATTTGATGCTACGCCAGAACAATTTCAAGTGTGGGTAAAAAAGTTTTATGAATTAATGGCTGAATTAAACGAAATCACAAAAGGTGCAGATAAAGATCCGAATAGTAAACCTTATTATATTTCTACTACTGCACTTCAAATCGCTGAGAGAACAATGCAGCAATTTATTAAAAAAGAAGAAAAATCGTAATACGATTTTTTTTACATAAACGGTCAAATTTATTTTACCGAATAAATTTATTATAAAGGAGTAGATAAAGTGGACATATTAAAAAACCGGAATTTCCTCTTATTATTTTTAGGAAGAATTTTCACCAACATAGGAGATAGTTTGTATTATGTAGCCGCGATGTGGCTCGTATACAAATTAAGTGGTAATCCTTTTTATTCTGGATTGGCTGGTTCCCTTACGTTATTACCTTCTGCATTACAATTTCTTACTGGTCCATTCGTTGATAGATGGTCAATAAAAAACACCCTCGTCATCACACAAGTTTTGCAATGCATTCTTATTTTAATCATTCCTATTACACACTACTTCGACCTACTAACAGTCCACCTACTACTCATCATCATGCCAATCGTAGCCTTTATTGAACAATTCGCCTATCCCGCACAATCAAAAGCTTTACCACTTCTACTGCATAAAACACAATTATTAAAAGGAAATTCACTCTTCTCATTTGCATATCAAGGCATTGATTTAATTTGTACGACTCTTTCTGGAATATTAGTAGCACTATTTGGCGCCATTACTTTATATGTAATCGACTCCTTTACATTCGCGATTACTGCCCTTTTGTTCTTTTCATTAAAAATGCCAAAACAAACTGAAGCAGACACAACACTTTCAACTAAACAATATTTTACTGATTTAAAAGAAGGGTTTTCAATCGTATTTCGTTCCTTAATGGGCGTCTTCTTAATTGGTTCCGTTGTCGCTAATTTTTCAATCGGTATGACGATGGCAATACTCCCTTCTTTCGCTGATTCTTTAGGCGGTGTAAAATTATATGGTTTCTTTTTAGCCGCTATATCCGCCGGTTGTTTAATTGGAGCACTATTCAGTTCATGGGTTGGTAAACATAATGTTGGCCGTGTCTCCATTATTAGCTTTGCGACTGGCGCTTTCTTTTGGTTTCTCTCTACAGTTGTACCGTTTCAATGGTTATCCATTTTTTTATTCGGCTTAGCTTGGATACCAATTGGTGCGACCAACATATTATTTGCGACTATTGGTCAAATTGTAATTCCAAACCAATATCTTGGGCGTATCAATTCAGTCACACGAAGCATGGGCACAATTGCTATGCCACTCGGCTCTTTAATTGGCGGATACACTGCGAATGTATATAGTAGCCAACTCATTTTCGCGCTTGCTAGCATTGGGATTTTATTCATTTCCCTCGTATGGCTGCTTCATCCAAAATTACGGGCTTTGCCGAAAGCTGATGAAATTACGGCAGATACTTTTGAGCTTCGGTTTAAGGAAGAACGCGGGAAAGGTGCGGCTTTATAGCAACCAAACATAACCCCGTTCTAAATTGGGGACAGGGTTAAAAATATAGTTATTTCATTTTGGATGTAAAATACTTCACTAAAAATATAACAATAAAGTCGTTTGAATATCTAAAATTTATTCAACAATAGCACCAACTAAAAGGTTCCGTTAACGCTTTGATGGCCATGCCCCCTGCATTTTCCTTAATTGAATAATTTGGCCTGTATGATAAGCATCATGAAGCATGATGTCCAGTAATTTACCTTCAAGTGAATTTTGTTCAAGCTCTCTTTCAGAAATTGCACTTAACACCTGTCTTAAATTACGCTGAGCATTTTCAGAGCGTTCAACGACTTCCTTCCATTCCGTATCATTATTAGATTGCTTAGTAAGATAAAAGGTGTCATTACCGTCAAGATTATGTGTCCATTCACGTCCTTCCAAGTTTGCAGCAAGTCTTTCTTTGTAATAAGTGAGATGATTAACATTCTCCCAAATGGTATTTGTTGTCTCTCCAGCTGGTTTCCACATAGCCTGTTCAGCTGTAAGTCCTTCTATAGCATGTTTAAACGGTGCATACCAACTCTCTTTATCGAATGTTGAATCTAGTACGTTTAATAACAAGTCAATTCGTTTCAAAGTAATTTCCTCCCTAAATAGCTAAATTTTCAATAAAATCCTTATAACTCTGTAGAGATTCTACATTTTCAAATAAACTTCCTCCTAATCTTATTCTACAAACAAGTCCAATTATGGATTAGGATTACTCACATCTTTAAAACAACTCTTTTCACTTTACACATAGACTAACGAACAAAAAAGAGGCCGTTCCGAAACAGCCTCTTTCATCTATTTAGGAAGCTCCACCCGAACAGTCGTCCCTTCCCCTTTCGTGCTATATACCAAAACGGTCCCTTTATGCAGTTCAACAATCTTCTGCACAATCGACAATCCTAAACCGCTACCTTCTACGTTTCTTGCCCTTGCTGTATCCACCTTGTAAAAACGATCAAAAATACGATCCATTTCTTCTTGCTCCATACCGATTCCGTTGTCTGATATAGAAATTATAACGTTAGACTCTAACTCTTCCACGAAAAACTCAATCGTTCCACCATCGTTCGAAAACTTAATGCTATTCGTGAAAATGTTACTCCATACTTGATGAAGTAAGTTTTCATCACCTTTTATAGTGATATCTGGCACATCAAATTCAACGGCGATATCTTTTTCCCGCCATTTCCATTCAAGCATAAAAATGACGTCTTTAATTTGTTTTTGTAAGGAAAAGTCTTTTATTTGTAAAACCTTTTCCTCCTTATCTAATGAAGCGAGCGTAAGTAACTGTTTACATAAACTAGACATTCGCTTACTTTCGCCTTCAATAATTTGTAAGTAATGATTTCTTTCTTCCTCACTCATCTTTTCTGTTTGCAACGTCTTTGAAAAACCTTGTATAGAAGAAAGCGGCGACTGAAATTCATGTGAAACGTTCGAAACGAATTCTTGTCTCATTTCATCTAGTTCTTTTATACTTTTCGTCATCTTTTGGAAGCTTGTAGATAACGTTCCTATTTCATCTTTTCGTTTTACATCTAATTCAATTTCATATTCCCCACTCGCAATTTTTTGCGTAGCCTTCGTAAATTTACGGATTGGGCGAACGATATAACCTGCTGCAATCGCTATAAAGATAATGCTTAATAGTACGATAAACCCAAGTAATACCGCTAAGAAAATTCGCATTTCGCCAAATTGGTTCTGAATGTCGGGGCGAATAAATAATGCGTACTGTTTATCACCGTGCTTTACCGGTACACCAACACTATTTATTAATTCATTATCGAAAAACCCTGTAATAAAGAGACGAGTTGGATAGGTGGAAACACCATTAAACGTTTCTCCTTGCAATACTTTATGAACAGTAGCATCGCTAATAGACGTCTTACGAAACGCATTGCCAATACGCTTTCCATTCTTTTGATCATCGACAATATAAATTTCATACCCTAACTTTGCGATAGAATGTAAGTACGCCTCTTGATTTTCTTCACTTTGCTTTTCATATAACGATTTAACTTCTTCAGCATACTTTAAAATCTTTTCACTGTTATACGGTTTTAACTTCACTTGATAATATACGTTCGTTAATAAAAAGCCGATAATACTACTAAGTAGCATAATGCCGACCGTCATAAATACAAATCTAGAATATAGTGATTTCATCTTATTTCAACTCCAACTTATACCCGAGGCCGCGCACTGTCGTAATTTGAAAATCATCCGTTCGTTTTGAGAAACGATCTCGTAGTCGCTTCACATGAACATCAACTGTTCGTTCATCTCCCTCAAAATCCATTCCCCATACTAATTCAATTAATTCTTCTCTTGAAAATGTTCTTCCAGGATAACTAGCAAGTTGTGATAATAGCTCAAATTCCTTTAAAGGAAGCAAAATTGTTTGACCGTTACACTTTACTTCCACACCTTTTCGATCAATTGTCGTTCCGTGCAACGTAATAATATCTGCACTCAGCATTTGATAACGACGTAATAAAGCTTTCATACGGAAAATCACTTCAGCTGGTTCAAATGGTTTCACAATATAATCGTCTGTACCAGAAATGAAGCCTTTTTCTTTATCCACTAACTGGTCTTTCGCAGTTAATAAAATAACAGGAATATCATGATACTTCCGTATTTCTTCACATAACGTATAGCCATCAACAAATGGCATCATAATGTCTACAATCGCAAGATGAATATTTTCCTTCTCTAATACGTCTTGCGCTACCTTTCCATCTTCCGCCTCAAAAACTTGAAATCCCTCTTTTTGTAAATGATAATGCAACAACTCTCTAATATGTTTATCGTCATCAGCTAATAAAATATGTATCATCTTCATTAAACCCTCTCTCGTTCATCCTTCTACATCACTACATTAAGAAACAATTAGATTTTTTGCAAGAAAAAGAAAAAGAATCTATTTTGAAAAAAGATTATTCAAAATAGATTCTCACGTTTTAGTATTAAGATTATTTTAATCAAAAACAATTTTTAAGCCTTCGAAATATCAACAAATCCTTCTCCGAACACATCACGAACATCGTGTATAGCGATGAACGCCGCCGGATCCGTAGTTTGAACAATCCGCTTTAGCTTCACTACTTCTTGCTTATTAATAACAACATAAAGAATTTCCTTCGGAGTTTTCGTGTAATAGCCATGACCTGAGTACACAGTAACCCCTCTGCCCATTAAGGTAGTTACCTTCCCGGCAATTTCATTGGGATTATCAGAAATAATCGTAATGGCTTTCTTCGGATTTAAACCTTCAATTACAAACTCCATCACTTTCGTTGCTACATATAACATAATAATTGTTATCATCAGTTTTTCTGCACCAATGATGAAATACGATGAAAACGCAACGATTAAATCGAAGAACAGTAGACCGTAGCTAATGCTCCATCCTAAATATTTATGTGTCATCCTTGCTAAGATGGTAGTACCTGCAGTTGTTCCGCCAACACGAATGATTAGACCAATCCCGCATCCAATAAATATTCCTCCGAAAATGGCATTTACGAGCATTTCATCCGAAGCGATCGTCCAACCTTCTGTCAAATGAAGAAATAGTGAGTTTGTAACTACAGCAATGATTGTATAAATTGTTGTAATCTTATTTAAAAATTTATAACCGGCTATTAACAAAATCGCATTTAAAATTAAGTTAACTAAACCCGGTGACCATTCAAATAAATAGTACGTAATAATCGTGATACCTGTTACTCCACCCTCACCAAACTCGTTCGGGATAACAAATAAATTGACACCTAACGCAAAAAGAAATGCACCGATAATAATAAAAATAATGTCTGTCGTTCTTTTTTTCATACAGTACCTCACTTCTTATGTAAATATTTATTCTGTCATAAACTCTCACCATTATATCGTGGAATATTCAAATCGAACAGTGGTTTATTTTTATTTTAATATAGGATGATAAGTCAACTTTATCCTATATCCACTTGTAATTAAGAAAGTAAAATAACTGTATTTATTATGTACTACAACTAAAGTTTTGATTTCACATGCAATTCAGCCTAAAAAATGAATATAAACACTCTCACTCGCACAAACTTCAAATACAAAGCAAATAAGCGAAGCTATAGAATAGACTTCGCATCAAGCGTGTGATCATAGAAATTCATATGGGATTTTATATTCATACGTTTCAGAAATAAATTCACTTATCTTTCTCCATATATTCTTTAATCTTTCGTTCTTCCCACTCTTTCCCAAATATCCCAACTGGAAAAGTTGTCAAACCGTGTATAACGATACCTATCCCCCAGCCTGCAAGTGGATATAAAAACCATAATTTACTTGAATCAGAACTTATATTTATAATAAAAAGCATTAAGTTCACTAGTATATAAACCGTTAAATGAATGTAAAAAGCTTTTAAATTCTCTACCCTTTTTTTAGCTCGTAAATAAACCTCATCTTGTTCCACCCTTAAACACCTCTTTCAATCTTGTATTTTTTCACCTTCGCTCTAGTGTTAACATCATATTCTTATTGGAAATCCGTTATTCTCAAAAAACACAAAACAAAAAGTACCCATCAAATTGTTATACACATAATAATTTGATGGGTACTGCATGATACATTTAGTTTTTACATGTATTGTTTGGAGAAAATTGCAAATAACGACTTATACTCGCCTTATTAAGACCAAATCCATACATCATCATTATTTTCAGCGTTCGTCTTTGCTTCATGAACTTTTTCAATATGATCAACTGTGTTCCAATTAATAGAAATACCCCCCCAGCCCACATACTTCATATCAATTTTCACTTTCTCACCCACATTAAATACTTGTCCCTTTGTTAAGAAAACATCAATAATATCTTTCTTCCCATTTAGCGATGGATACTCAACTACAACATATTTAGTAGCACCGTCTCCCTCATCTTCCATCGTTCCTACTTTTGATACTTCTCCAATTACATAATTAGGTGAGCCATCTTCTTTCATGTGCATACCTAACTTGTTTGTTGTATTTTCAACTGCAGTTGCAACCATATATTCTGTAAAATTACGCATCATAGATCCAGTAGCTTTTACTTCATCTCCTACTTTCACGTTTGAAAGTGAATCAATATACACACTAACAGGTTCCTCATATTGCTTAGATTTTACAACAATCACACCGTTATCTACTTCTACTACTCGTCCTTCTAACGTTGAGAAATTCGATTCAATAGAAGCTGCACTCGCTTTTGTTAGTTCTAATCCTGGTACATTTGTTCCTGATAATGCTGCGATCCCTAAAGCACCTGCTAAAATTATTTTTTTCATACCCATATGTAACATCTCCATTCATGATGATTTTATTTTTTTGATTGGTATCGACCAACCTGTAATCATTATAGTTACAGGTTATAAAAATAACAACCGTTTTCCTCATGCAATGATGCATACTGTGATTTTCAAATATAAATTTTAGCAAAAAATATTTGTAGATTATTCCTATATTCAGCACTAATACTAAATTCTCAAATTACAGCAGGTGAACTTATTGAAGGCGGAGAAACTAATGTCATGTACAATGTTCTTCAACTCTACGGTTTGTATAACCGTAGTTCATTAAATTATATAGGAGCGGGATTCATATGTTAATAAAGCCAAAGAGATTACAGCCAGGAGATATCGTAGCGACAGTAAGTCCTTCATGGGGCGGTGCAGGTGATTCTGAAATAAGATGGCGATATGAACAAGGAGTAAAAAGATTAGAAGAAGTTTTTAGTCTTACGGTTATCCCAATGCCAAATAGCTTAAAAGGTAGCGAATACCTTTATAACAATCCAGAGGATCGTGCGGAAGATATAATGACAGCATTTAAAGATACACGCGTGAAAGCAATTATCGCGAATATTGGCGGTGAAGATAGCATCCGGTTACTTCCCTATATAGATTTTAATGTGATACGCGAAAACCCGAAAATTTTTATGGGGTACTCTGACGTTACTATTTCACATTTATTTTGCCATAAAGCAGGGCTTTCCTCTTTATACGGTCCAGCAATTCTGACCGATTTTGCCGAAAATGTAGAAATGGATCCATACACAATTGAACTGGTAAATCGTACCCTCTTTTCAAATGAAACGATTGGAGAGATTCAACCAGCTCATGAATGGACAAGTGAGCATTTAGAATGGATTGAAATAAATAAGGATACAAGACGTACGATGCAGCAAAACAATGGATATGAGGTACTTCAAGGCTCTACCACTGTACAGGGGCGCTTAATTGGTGGTTGTATTGAAGTATTGGAATTTGCAAAAGGAACGGAACTTTGGCCTGAGAAAAAACATTGGGAGAATAGTATTCTCTTCTTTGAAACTTCTGAAGATCATCCAGAACCAAGTTATATAAAGTATTGGTTACGAAATTATGCAGCGCAAGGTATTCTTCAAAAAGCAAAAGGAATCATTTTTGGTAAACCGAAAGATGAACAATACTATGAAGAATATAAACAGGAAATATTGCAGGTTATGAAGGAACATAACTTAGAAGATTTGCCGATTCTTTATAATTTAAATTTTGGCCATACTGAACCGAAGTTTATTTTACCTTACGGTGCAATGGCAGAAATTAATTGTGAAAATGGATCTTTCTCTATTTTGGAAAGTGGCGTGGAATGAATAAAAACACTCCTATGAGATATGTCTGTGAATTGGTACTTTTTAAAAGTATATAATTGGAGGGAGATTACGTGTATGGAAGTAACATTTACAGTAAGTAAGTGGGATGAAAAACCAATCGATGATAATAAAAAAGATTTCCCTATTAATATTGCTCATGTCGAATATGATATTGATGGGGAATTAAAAGGAAAGGCTTTTGTTGAATACTTATTATATTATTTAGACTCAAATATAAATGATGGTCACTTAGCTACTGCTAAAATTTCTGGATTTTTACACTTTGAAGGGATTTATAAGGAGCAACAAGGGACATTTACAGCTCTAGAGCAAGGAATATTTGATAAAGGAAATTTAGATTCCCCAGGAACAATTATTAAAGCTACCGGTAACTTAGAAAACCTGAGAGGATCCTATAATTATCAGTTTACAGGTCAAACTAGTAAACTAATTTTAGAGTTTGAATTTCAGCAAAATACCTTATAATTTAGTGGAAAGGACATTTCTTGTAATACTAGGAATGTCCTTTTTGTTGACGAGTTTATTCAAGTTAAAAATGAACAGAGTATATTATCAGTATTCAGCAATGCATAAAATTTTCTTCATGGGGGAATTAAAAATCTACGCCCTAGAGACATCATGCCCCCACCTATTCATTTCTTTTCTTACTAATTAAAGAATAATCCCCGAAAAACTCCCCTTCATAACTTCCTTTTCAAGTTGATTCCTACATATAAACGTCGCAATAATTTTTGTACGATTTTTTTCATCAGGCTCAAATTGTTCAATAGTTACGTCACAACGAATCGTATCGCCGCTAAAAACAGGACGTAAAAATTCAAAATCCATTTTGCGAGCTAGTACGTTATAATCACCGCCAATTTTTGTAGGCAATGTTGATGTTAACAGCCCTTGTACAACAAATCTTCCCTGCTCATCTGGTGTAACATGATGAACGCCTTCATCTTTTGATACTTCTGTAAATAACGCAACATCCTCTTTCGTAAAAGTTCGTTCAAAGGTGATTTTTTCGCCTACTTGCAATTTCATCCATACCCCTCCTCAAAAACACTTGTAAAATAAGAAAAACCGAAACTAAAAATCATTTCGGTTTTTCTAACTAAAGAAGTCTATTTATTTTAAAGAATGAACAAACAACCCGCTGCGAAGTTTCGGTTCAAACCACGTTGATTTTGGCGGCATGACTTCACCGGCATCTGCGATTGCTAATAAAGCTTCCATTGATGTCGGATATAGTGAAAACGCCACTTTATATTCACCGCTATTTACAAGACGTTCTAGTTCTTTTAATCCACGGATTCCTCCGACAAAGTCGATGCGTGAATCAGATCGCGGATCATGTATTTCAAGCACTTGGCTTAATAAATGATCTTGCAGGATAGATACATCTAAACCTCTAACAAGATCATTTGCATCAAATGTTTCCTCTTTCACAGTAAGCTTATACCACTTCTCATTTACATACATACCAAATGATTTGGGCTCATTTGGTTTATACGGAGAAACAGTTGCTCCTTCTACATAAAAGTACTGCGTAATTTGATTTAAAAACTGTTCCTCTGATAAGCCATTTAAATCTTTCACAACTCGGTTATAGTCCCAAATTGATAATTCATCATGAGGGAATAGAACCGATAAGAAGAAATTAAATTCCTCTTCTCCTGTGTAATTCGGATATTGTTCTCTTCGCATAAGTCCTACTTTTGCAGCTGATGCAGAGCGGTGATGCCCATCCGCAATATAAAGATTAGGAATATCTTCAAATGCGTTTACTAAAGTCGTAATTACATCTTCCTCTGCAATCTTCCACACAACATGCTTAACACCGTCTTCTGCTGTAAATGTATAAATTGGCGCATGTTCTTCTTTCCAGCTTCTAATTAAATGCTTTACTTCATCTTTTGTACGGTACGTTAAAAAAATCGGACCTGTATTTGCGTCACACACATCTACGTGGCGAATACGATCTAGCTCTTTTTCATGACGTGTTCTTTCATGTTTTTTAATTGTATCATCTTCATACTCATCAATAGATGTACAAACGACAAGGCCTGACTGCGTTCTTCCTTGCATCGTCAGTTCATAAATATATAGCGCTGGCTCTTCATCTTGTATGAACACTTCTTCTCGTATAAATTGCTTTAAATTGTCTCCCGCTTTTTCATACACGCGATCATCATACGGTGACAGTTCAGGATCTAAATCAATTTCTGCTTTATCAACATGCAAGAAAGAATATGGATTCCCTTTTACAACTTCCCTTGCCTCTTCACTATTTAATACGTCATACGGTAAAGCTGCCACTTGTGCCGCTTTTTCCTCTACTGGACGAATGGCCCGAAACGGTCGTATTTTTGCCACATTCCTCTCTCCTTTACACAATCATTCGAACGGCTACAACACCTGTAATTTTGCTTATATTTTCTACAATATTCTCTTTTATTATATCATCAATTCCGTTATCGATATCAATCATTGTGTATGCCCAAGAATGTTTACTACGATTAATCATATCGGCAATATTAATATGATGTTCCGCTAAGCATCCTGTAATTTGCCCTACCATATTCGGGACGTTTTGATGCATAATTGTAATTCGTTTCTTTCCGATATACGGTAGCTCTACGTTTGGATAATTTACTGAATTACGAATATTTCCTGTCTCTAAATATTCACGTAATTGACGTGCTGCCATTACTGCACAATTTTCTTCTGATTCAGACGTAGATGCACCAAGGTGAGGCGTCGCTGTTACATTTTTCATCTTTATTACATTTTCATTCGGGAAGTCCGTTACGTAATGTGTAATAATATCTTCTTCTAATGCTTTTTGAAGAACCTTTTCATCTACAAGTTCTCCTCTAGAGAAATTAAATAGACGCATCCCTCTTTTCATCTTCTCTACAGCGTGTTCCCCAATAATCCCCTTCGTTTGATTCGTAAGAGGAATATGCAGTGTAATATAATCACACGTTGCAAAAATTTCATCAAGGCTAAATGCTCTTTGCACATGTGTAGAAAGACGCCAAGCTGTTTCAACTGAAATATAAGGATCATATCCGATAACATCCATCCCTAATGCTAACGCATCGTTCGCAACTAAAGCACCAATTGCGCCAAGTCCGATAACACCTAGACGTTTCCCTGCAATTTCTGATCCAACAAATTGTTTTTTTCCTGATTCAACAAGCTGTGGTACTTCTTCACCCTCTAAGTTTTTCGTCCAACTTACACCATTAATAATGTTACGTGAAGACATAATAAGACTGGCAATAATGAGTTCCTTTACAGCGTTTGCATTTGCCCCCGGCGTGTTAAATACTACAATTCCTTTTTCTGTACATCGCTCGACAGGAATATTATTTACACCAGCGCCAGCTCTTGCAATCGCCTTTAAGTCTTTTGAAAACTCTTCTTGATGTAAAGAGTAGCTACGAAGCAAAATCCCATCTGGGTGATTGATTTTATCCCCTACTTCATAACGTTCTTCAGTAAAAACTTGTAAACCTTTTTCTGCAATTTGATTTAACGTTTGAACACGAAACATATCCCCATCTCCCTATCTATTCTCAAGCTCAAATTCCTTCATATAATCTACTAATTGTTTTACACCTTCCACTGGCATCGCATTGTAAATACTTGCACGCATACCGCCGACTGAGCGATGTCCTTTTAGCGTAACGAAACCGCGTTCCTTCGCCTTTTGTAAAAACTCATTGTTAAGTTCTTCTGACGGTGTTGTAAATGGAATGTTCATAAGTGATCGATACGTAGGATCAACTGGTGAAGTAAACAATTTAGATTCATCTAAAAAATGATAAAGAAGTGAAGATTTCATTCTATTTTGTTCTTCAATCGCAGATACTCCGCCTTGCTCTTTCAACCACTCTAGTACAAGTTTTGTTACGTAAATACTAAAGGATGGCGGTGTATTATATAAGGAGTTATTTTTACTGTAAGTTTCATAATTTAACATTGTCGGACAAGAGCGATCTGCTCCCCCAATTAAATCTCTTTTTATAATAGCAATCGTTAAGCCCGCAGGTCCTAAATTCTTTTGCGCCCCCGCATATATAAAACCAAACTTCGAAACATCATATCGCTCTGATAAAATATTTGAGGACATATCCGCAACGAGCGGCACTCTTTCTACATGTGGAATGTCCACATATTTTGTCCCCTCAATTGTATTATTCGTTGTAATATGTACATAATCTAGTTTTTCATCACTTAATAAACCGTCCAGTTTAGGAATCGTAGTAAACTTCTCTTGCTCGGAAGAAGCAATCACTTGTACTTCCCCAACTTTTTCGGCTTCTTGTAGTGCCTTTTTAGACCATGAGCCAGTTAATACGTATCCAGCTTTTTTATACGTATTCATTAAGTTCAGTGGTATCATAGAGAATTGTAATGACGCACCGCCTTGTAAAAATAAAACTTCATACTCATCAGGGATGCTCATTAATTCACGAAGTAAGTTACTTGCTTCCTCTATAATACTTTGAAAATAAGAAGATCGATGACTCATTTCCATAATAGACATGCCTGTCCCGTTATAATTTAAAAGCTCCTTTTGCACTTTCTCTAAAACTGGCAAAGGGAGTATTGATGGTCCTGCTGAAAAATTATAGACTCTCTCCATTACCCTCATAACCTCCCTATTTCTCATTTGATTATTTTTTAAACTTTCTGAATTATAACCTAAAATATAATATACGGTCAATTTGTTTTCTATTATTACGGCGCAAGACGCGATGGAATCGCTTGCAAGTGCAGACTTTTTATTTATACATAAAAAAGTGTTAAGTACATAATCGTACTTAACACTCTAATAATGAAAGAATAATAGCTAGTCGTTCGTAAAGAACCGATCAAAGATTTGATAAATAGCAGAAAGACCAAAGAGCCAATAAATAGTGTCCACAAGCGCCGGCATAGAACCAAACCATTTCTCAACTACATTGTAATCTAACGCTACAAATAACCAATTCAAACCGCCAAGAATCACCAAAATTACTGTAAGGTAAGACAAAAATTTCATTATGATTGCCCCCTAGGTGATAAGATGGTGAAAGGCCTTTCACTAGAAATATATGTAGTAAACTTTAAAACTTACCTATTTTATAAAATTTATTTTCTGTACCACCCGTTAATAACTGCCTCTGCTTCTTTACTATGTATTTGATACGCATGTGTACTATCATTAGAGCCAATAAACCAAATTGAAAAACCTTTAAAATATGGTTTCGGTTCTAATACATCGCGGTAAGCACGCCATCCATTTAATTGCACATCCTTCGAAAACACATTTGAAACATCTGGATTCCATGGATTTTGTAATCCAAGTTCACGTGCTGGAACATTAAATCCACCGAAGTAAACTGGCTTTCCTGTTGCATTATGTAATTGTTCCAATTGCTGAACAACATTTTGCCCACGATTAT
This sequence comes from Bacillus sp. MYb78, assembly GCF_002975115.1. Classification (NCBI taxonomy): domain Bacteria; kingdom Bacillati; phylum Bacillota; class Bacilli; order Caryophanales; family Bacillaceae; genus Bacillus; species Bacillus sp. MYb78. The sequence continues at coordinate 133,212 of NZ_PCOB01000010.1, read as the reverse complement.
ATACTGTTGTCGCAAACAAACTTTGCTTCACTTCTTCATATGTTGGATTTCTTTTTCCTGAAACTTCAAACCAACTGTCTATGCTAACAATATCCACCTTTTTTAAATACGGGCGATTGATTTTCTCTTTAAACTTCGCTTCATAAGAAGGGTCCCAGCTTGCTGTTAACCACCAGTTCATTTGATACAAAACATTTCCTTTATACTGATTACGAACAAAATCAATTGTATCGCTCCAGTATCCTTCTGCATACTCCATATTCACGAAATTAGAAGCAATCTTTAGTCCATACACATTGTATTTACTTGTAATGGAATTAAAAATATCTTGCAGAATAACCGTCTTCCAATTCCAGAAGAAATCATTAATGTTACTTGGGTTCCATTCTGTCTCTCCAACATTCCCCTGCTGAATATACGGGAACGGTTCCACTATAACTTGAATATTACGCTTTAATAATTCTTGAATTAAAATAATAGCTTGTTGCTTTTGCGCTTGATTAATTACCATATTCGTAGAAGTCACATTCGGGATATCCACTTGAATCGGTACATTTACTGTATTTAAATTTAAGCGCTCCACATCCGCTACTACTTTCGCTACATTTCCAACTTCCCATACTGTTACGTTTCCTGATTTGATTTTTCCAGATTGAACAGTATTTACATCTGCCTGTACATTTCCTTGAAAACAAAAAGAAAACAACATAATAAACACTCCTAAAAAACTTATTAAACTCTTATTTTTCTTCACAACTTTCCCCCTATAATTTTTGGCTTTCTTGATTATTTTATACAACGTTTCATATATATTCCACAAAAAATCCAATAAATTTTTATTGATAAAAATGCTATTCATCCTTTATTCACATCTTACTCATACTAAGCTCCTAAAAATAGTAAGATAAATAAAAAAGGAACGGGTTTCCGCTCCTTTTTTATCTTTTTACGATTATCAATCCATTTCCCTTTTAGGCTCTACCAACATGATGTGGGATTCCTTTTCAGTGAAAGGTTTATGCTCAACGCCTCTCGGGACAATAAACATCTCGCCCTTAGAAATTTTCACCTGTCCATCACGGAAATCGATGAACATCTCCCCTTCAAGCACAATAAATAGCTTATCCGTATTAGGATGCTCATGCCATATAAAATCTCCATTAGCTTTAAAAAGCTGAATTTGATCATCATTCATTTCACCAATCACTCGTGGATACCAATAATCGTTAATTTTAGATAACTCGTCATTTAGTTTAATAGGTTGGTAATGGATAATAATCCCTCCTCATTTTTAACTTCCACTATATTACAATAATCTAAGTAAAAAAGTCGTCATTACGCTTAAAAAGAAAATGCTCCGGCCAGAACTTTTCATTCAGATAGTACAAAGGAGTGATTTCAATAAAAGTTCTTTCAATCCAATGTTTCCTTTAACTCTCCATAAGTATAGAACAGTGATTTTCAAATAAGAATGGACCCCTGTTGACATTAGTATGGATTATTGATGAACTTCTCGCGATATTTAGTAGGCGAAATGCCAACTCGCTTCTTGAAAACTCTACTAAAATAAAAAGGGTCTGCGATTCCAACAGCCTGCGCAATTTGTTGTACAGGCACATCACTTGTACATAACATTTTTTGAGCCATCTTTATACGATAGTTCAATACATATTCTGCTGGCCCCATACCTGCATGCTTTCTAAACACGTAAGAAAGACGATTTCGATTAACATTATTTTGTTCTGTAAGCGCATGTATTGTAATATCTTTATAATAGTATTTACGAACGTAACTAGATATTCGTTCGAATAAAGTATGCGACTCATAGTTGTTTTCTCTATTGACAACACTTAATAAAGCTTCATTCAACGCTTCGCGAAACAGCATTTCGGTCTGAAGCATCGAAATGCCTCCACGCTGATTATACACATCCCAAAGACGCATAAGTAATTCGACAAGACGAGGAGATTGTCCTGTTAATAATTCAAAATGCTGATGAGTAAAGCAAGAGTCTTCTCGTTCTGAATTGCTTATCTGATATAAAACAAGAATATATTCCCAGTTTATTTCACCAAGCATTTTATGGGCTAATGTCATTTTTGCACCCCCATGTATAACTTTTCCTGGGGAAAGGATATACGGCGTACCATTAAATTGAAATTGCGTCTTCCCTGTAAGTGGAAATACAAATCCTGGGAAAGAATCTGTAGACTCAGCACAAGGCACACCTGGATTTTTAGCATAACGATATACTCCTTCTACTCGGAAAGGATTATTGGCAAGATACTCTGCTAACTCATTCACGTCCAACTTCACAATGCACGCCTCATTTCAATAATAGTTTTCTTGTAATTCGCGAGATTAATTGGTGTACATTCTGGGCAACGCTAAACTAAAAATAGTACATACGACTTAACAAGATCTGGTTATTAACCTATAAATATATTGTTTTTCATTTATTGACAAAAGTATCCTTCCTATATTATTGATAATGATTTTCATTGTAGTTTGATAAAAAAACATTTGTCAAGTTGGATGTCCTAGAAAAATGACGAAACAAGGGGTACAGAGGGACCGTTCTGTTGCAAATAATACCTGGTCTTTGTTAACTAATTCCCCTCAAAACTGAAATAATCATGTTAATAGTTGTAATGGCTTTATTTGTTACAGCACTTGCAGCATGTGGAAATAATCGTAATCCTGAAGAAGTTGCTACAGCGTATTTCGAAGATGGAAACAGCCTACTATCAAATTAAATGATAGTAGGCTGGCTGTTAAAATTATTTAAGCACTGGGTTATGTTCTAAATGATAAGCTTTCATTATCAAAAAGATTATTACTAGTCCCTCCACAAACAAAAACACCCTATCACTTCGGTTCTAAATTTAGCACCTTCCCCTCTATTCCCTCCGTATTCAATGTAGTCGTATGATACGTTCCACTTACCCAATCATCTATTTGATCATGATACCAATCGCTTCTAAAATGTCCCGATTGTCCTGGCCCTACGATATGATAACCGTTTGACATATCTTTCGTATCAATAACAAATCGCCAAGAAGCCCCGTGATTTACAATGCCGTTATCGCCGTAACTCGCTGCTTGAACGGTAACTTGACTTCCGCCAATTGGAACTGGTTTCTCACGATTAAAAGCGAGTAACGCTAACATACTAGATGATTTCGAAATTGGATGTGTAAAAGCGAGTTGATGATAATCGCCCCACTTCCAGGCCCCAACATCGGGTCCATATTCCTTCTGCAATTTCTTCATTACATTCTCGTACGATGTATGCACAACTTTTGTGAAACCTCCGTACTTAGAAAACCATGCACTATTTTCTCCTGCTACTTGTTTCCGGATTAATTCATCCACAACTTGTGACTTCCCTTTAAATAACTCCATTACATCTTTCGGTATTTCTTTTGAAAATAACGTATTTGAAATCTCTTTCATTAATAAATGGAATATTAATGGTGCCGCTTCATCTTTACTATCGTAAAAATTCCACTTTGTTAATTGGTTTACACCTTCTTTCTCTACCTCATTTAAAGATGCTTTATTTAACTCTTTTAAAAATATAGGAGTAAACTCTTTCCCGTATAAATTCTTTTGATCCATCTGTAACTCTTCTAAATCTTTCACCGTATACTTTTCCTTCTCTTGCAAAAATTCTTGAATACGCATTTGCCTATATGGCTGTGCCCACGTATTGCTAATATGGTACGGATAATCATCATCAACAATTTTATTATTCGCAGTTGAAATAAAACCTTCTTTCGGATTTATAACTTTCGGCAGCTGATCAAATGGAATATATCCTTCCCATTCATATTCATCTGTCCATCCTGGAACAGGCAAGCTACCATCGCCTTTTTTACGCACTGGTATATTTCCATTCGCTTTATAAGCAATCGTGCCATCGTTTGATGCAAACACAAAGTTTTGGGTTGGTGTATGGAAATCTTGAAGAGCGGTTTCAAACTCCGTCCAGTCTTTTGCTTTGTTCATATTTAATACAGCTTTTAGCTCAGCTGACGGTTCTAAAGCAGTCCACTTTAAAGAGAATACTGTTTCCTTCCCCTTATCCGCAAACTCTGAAATTACTGGCCCATGCCTCGTAATCGTAACGTTATAAGGAATTGTCTTCCCGCCTTTTACTTTAATCGATTCATCAACTACCGTAGCTTTCTCCCATTTATCGTTATACAGAAATTCATTTTCATTATTAGGATTTCTCTTCTCAATATATAAATCTTGCACATCAGGCCCCGTATTCGTAACGCCCCACGCTATTTTGTCATTGTGGCCTAATATAACACCTGGTACTCCAGCGAAAATAACGCCACTCACATTTAAACCTTTCATTTCAAGTCTCGTTTGATACCAAATAGAAGGCGTCGCAAGAGATAAATGAGGATCATCTGCTAAAATTGGCTTACCTGACGCACTCTTCTCACCGCTCACAACCCAGTTATTACTACCGTTAAACTCCGGCGGAATTATCGTTTTTGAAAAACTTTGTGCTACGTCCACATTTGTATTTTTCAGTTCAGCTAGCAATCTAGGAGCATCTTTCGGATATGCAGGAAATAGCTCATTCGCTTGCTCTTTCGGAAGATTTTTCAGCGCCCAATATCGAAATGCCTGTCCGTGCCAATGTCCTCCTAAGTCAAACGCCATATACTTCCCAATCGTTAAAGTATCAACAATTGACCACTCAGCAGGTTCATAACCTAATATAGTAAACTCAACTGGTAATTTCTTTTCCTTTTTCGCCTCACGTATAAAAGCGTTCACCCCATCAGCAAATGACTGCAGGGCATCTTTCGCTTCTCCATTATATTGACTAACTGAAGCTTCGGCCGCTCGCCGTAAACCGAGTGTTCGAAACAATTTATCTCGGTCAACAGCTGCTTCCCCAACAACTTCACTTAACATACCAGACGCTTGTCTTCTACTTAAATCCATTTGAAACAAACGATCTTGCGCTTGCACATATCCTTGTGAAAAATATAAATCATGTGCATTTTCCGATTTAATATGCGGTACACCTTTACTATCACGCTTCACCGTAACAGCCTGTTGTAAATCCTCTAGCTTTATCGTTCCATCTATCTTTGGCATAGATTTCAGCGTATATATGTTCAAAAAAATCGCAGCGGAAATAACTAACAAGAGAACGATACTACTAGCCCAAATAAAAATTCTTCTTCCCCTTTTTCGTTTCTTCTTTATAACTACCTCCATATAACCACCCCTTTCTCACACTATTCGCTTCTTTTTGAGAATGAACCTTTTAAAAACATTAAAAAACCCCCTTCATTTTCCTACCAATGAAGGGGGTCTTTCTTATCGTTTGCTACGCCAACTTTCATTATGCCCAAGATTTGCACCTGTCGCTACTTGCACATCATATAACATTTCACTAAAGAAGCGTTTATCTACTTCTTTTGGTACAATGCGTCTTTCATCATCAATTTCATCGTATTCATATGAACCACGATTTACCGTACCTGCTTTATAAAATTGAATGTCAAATACACATACATCTTCTTCATCTTCATAACCAATCGGCGCTCCGCTAAATGAAAGCTCTGCCACACGCTTCGGTAATATGTAAATACCACATTGCTTCGTTTTCGTACCAGTTAACAAATATATGTAAAAATAACGCTCCTCTGGCGTTAAATCTAATATGAATTCATCTTGCCAAAAGTTCACCTGCACATTACGGTATACCGCCATATGTTTCCCTCCACTCTTTGCTAGTAAATAAGAAGATTTTAATCCTTCATTATAAAAATAGGAATGCGGGAATGGTTTTGGCATTCGAATTACAATTTTTTTTACTACTACAACGCCGGTTTCATTTTTTCGTGCTTGTTTTGTTCTTGTAGTTGTTTTTGTGTTTGTTTTTGTTTTTTCTGAGTGATTTATTACTTGGTAGGGGCTTATGAGGGGCTTGGAAGGGCATTCTACATTACAATCTATGAAATACAATTTGTTCTTCCTACTAAATAGGAGCTATTCCAAATTATTATTTTGGATAGCTCCTTTCAAATTCTTCTTATTTTTTACTTCTACCAATGTCAGCTTCTACATACAATTTATTCTGCTATTTGCAGGCAGTAAAACTCTCATTTCAAAATTCGGTGAATAAACTGCTCGATTGCAACGCGAGTGGCCCCACTGATTAAAGTTTTATTTTATTTTTGCATTGAATCTAACATCTTCACAATAAAGGCAGCTGCCTGTCCACGAGTTGCTGTGCCTCGAGGATCAAACTCATTATTTCCAATACCATTAACTACCTTTAGACTGTATAATCGTTGAACCGATTCTTTGTATGTTATTAAATGCTTATCTGTAAATGGTAATGCTACTAACTCACCTGTAATTCCTTTGTATCGTAATGCTTTGTCAATCATAATAGATACTTCTTCACGAGTAATTGGTGAGTTAGGATCAAAAATCCCTTCACCACGACCATTAATAATTCCTGCACTTGCACAACGTTTAATACCGTCATGAAGTGATGGATGTGCCTCATTAATATCTACAAATGATTTATTTCCCTCTGGTAGTTTAAGAGCATTCGAGATTAATTTCGCAAACTCGGCTCTCGTTACATTTCGATATGGCGCAAATACACCATTGCCTTCGCCTTGCATAATACCTAGACTGTTTAATTTACGAATATGCCCTTCAAACCAGCCACCTGTAATATCATCTTTTGGTTTTTGTACTTCTTCCTTAGGTTTTTGTACTTCTTCCTTAGGCTTTTGTACTTCTTCCTTAGGTACATTGTAGTTAATTTTAATCCAACTTGGGTCATAGAAAATCCATTCTCCATTACCTACTTTATACCAACCATTTTTAACCGCTAATACTTTGTAACGATCTCCGTTTGAAGCTTTACGTACAACACGATGTTCAATACCCGCATCACTACGTACATTGATGCCACTACCATTTACCACTAGTTCCATGCTAGGTTCAGCTGGATTATTTTCATTTGGATCAAATGATTCATTTTTATCTTGTAAAGGCGTATCAATCTGCGCATTTATATTTGCATACCATTGAATTCCTTGTACGAAACCAGCCCAATTACCACGTGAAATTAAAATGTCAGGACATTTTTTCCCGCTCCATTGTTGATGCTTGTAAATATGATCTGCACCAATTCCTTCTTTGTTCATTAAATAACCTGCAAGTCGTTTTGCGTTTTCTAAAGCTTTATTGTAATCACCGTCTTGGTTAACCGCAATCTCGATACCGATAGACTCCCTGTTTCCTGATCCATCTCCATCTCCTGCATGCCAACCGTTTTCATTTGTTGGTAAGTGCTGATAGATTTGTTTATCGTCTACTGTAAAATGCCATGAAGCTGTTCGGAACGTCCCCTCTGTTGCTTGTTTATACAAATATTTCGCATGATTTTCAGCATTAGCACCAGCGGCCGTATTTGCCGTCTCATGGATTGTAATGTAACGTGCTTTCATCGGATTTGCAGGACGAATATCAGAGTTTCCTGCTGGAACAATCCACTCTACAAATGGAACTCCTGCAAGTGTTCCATATTTCTTCGTACTCGGTGCACTATATTGAATACCTCTTGGCTTTGCAACAGGTTTCATTTGACGATCAGATCCATCATTTCGACCATCTACAGATTCAAATGCCTTTTCAATATTTGAAATAGCTTCCTTTTCTGCTACTTGCCCCTTCTTTGCATCTTTCATTTTGTTTAATTCTTCTGTTTCATCATGTTTATGCTTATATTCTTCTAAAAGCATTTTTTCATTTTCAGATACTTCTGCTTCGTTAACTTGTACATGATCAGGAACTTCCAACTTGAAATTAGAATAATTTAATCCGCTCGTTCCATGTTCTCCTTCAGCAATATTTAGTTGATCAGTTTGAGATTTGTTTATCTCTTCTGCTGATGCTGATAAAGGTACACTCCCTAAAATCACTAGACTTGTTGATAGTGCGATTACTTGTTGTTTGATTGTCTTATTCATTATTATAAATAGATATACACACATTTTCGCCGTGTATATATCTCAACCTCCTTTTGTTGTCATATTAATTTTAAAAATACGAATCTACTATGTACTTCTAATATATTTTCTTTTTATTTATATATTTAAATTATATTATTTTATGCCCATTAAGAAAATATTTATATGTCATCCCTACAAATGAATTTCATCTAACATACTTTTTACAAAATCCGTCAACAAAAATTATTTTACAACTAATTACCAATACCGTCAAAAGCATTTTCAACGATCCACACTTTAATAGCTATAGTAAATGCTATTTCTTTCACATTATATACTATTACAAATTACCTTTAACTTGTCCGACAATTTCGTTTATCGTATTTCGATCAAACTTATCACTAATTTCGTATGGCTCACGATCTCCTACGAATTGCACGCCTACAATATCATTGCGATCCTTACCGTATTGCACTTCAATAATAGATCCACGCTCTATTTGTTTCCAAATGAGACCTACTTCATCTTTATTATCTAAAATAATGCAGTCTTCAATATTTTCATCAATCCCAATTAACTTGTTATCATCTATATATCCAATCTCGTATTGTTGCCGTTCTTTCGCTTTTCCGCTTACTAGTATACCTTTGCTACCATATGAGTAATCCGTATAGTCCTTTTTCTCCTTTTGTACCCCTTTCGGCTTTTGTGCTTCAGTTTTTTCAGCAGCTCCACAACCTGTAATAAGACTGATTGGCATAACCATAGTTAATACTACTCTAGTAAATTTCTTTATCATTTATAACTAACCTCACATACTTAATTTAAAATGCTATTTATTTCCTTATTATAAAATAACATGATAATACAGAGAAAGAGCCAAAGATAAAATATTATTTACATCCGTATTGTCCCTCCCTTTACATTAATATAGTATCCTCATAAGTATGAATAGCTAGGCTTTCAAAATTAATACGGGAATATTATAGAAAGTAGACATCCTACTCACATACGATTAGTATTAGAATTGAAAATATATAAGCTAGATGATTACTTATATTAAGGAAGGAAGTGCACAGCTATGGATTTTAAAACAGTCATGCAAGAGCTTGAAGCCCTTGGTAAGGAAAGAACGAAAAAAACATACATCTCTAACGGTGCACACAAGCCAGTTTTTGGCGTAGCTACAGGTGCTATGAAACCAATCGCTAAGAAAATAAAAGTAAATCAAGAGTTAGCTGAGGAACTTTATGCTACAGGTAACTACGATGCTATGTACTTTGCAGGCATTATTGCAGATCCAAAAGCTATGAATGAGTCTGATTTTGATCGCTGGATGGACGGGGCATATTTTTATATGCTATCTGATTATGTGGTAGCAGTAACTTTATCGGAGTCAACTATCGCCCAAGACGTTGCGGATAAATGGATTGCAAGTGGGGATGAGCTACGAATGTCAGCGGGCTGGAGTTGCTACTGCTGGCTTTTAGGAAATCGCAAAGACAATGAATTTGTCGAAAGCAAAATTTCCGATATGCTTGAAATTGTAAAAAATACAATTCATGCTGCGCCAGAACGAACAAAATCTGCTATGAATAATTTTATAAATACTGTAGCAATTTCATATGTGCCACTACACGAAAAAGCAATCGAGACTGCAAAAGAAGTTGGTATAGTTGAAGTAAAACGTGATAATAAAAAAAGCAGTTTGTTAAATGCTTCCGAAAGTATTCAGAAAGAAGTCGATAGAGGAAGAGTTGGTTTCAAACGTAAATACGTTAGATGTTAGATTATTAAAAAAGGTGTCAATCAAGAAAGATTGGCACCTTTTTTAATGTAGAAGTAGAAAATGAACTACCTCCCTAAAAATAATTCATTTCCCTCTTTACAACTTATATGTTAGAAATTTCTTCTTTCACTTTATACACCCTATCTCTTTTCTCATCGTTTTTAACAAAAGTAAGCTTTCCTTCTGTAACAAAACCTTCCAATGCTAAGCATACTTGTCCATATGCTTTTGGCTTATTCGTTGTAAATCTTTCATCTGATATTTTACCAGATCGTATTAATTGTTCGCATAACTCCAGTGCACTTATTTCTTCAGAATCCATTAATTCCAATATATCTTTTTGCAATGCTGATAAAGGTGCAGGTATTTCGGCTACCTCTACCTTTTCTTTTTTATCTTCTTTTTCGTCTTCAAATAAATCTTCAAATGAAATTTGATTCATTACATCTTTTCCTTTCTCATAACGAATTTGCTTAACATGAACTGAACCCTATATGTACTAGAACTTTTACATTTAGTTATTGTTATGTAGTCCTTACCTCTTTACATAGATTTTATAACTCATGTACATTATTTTAAGTAGTATATTTCCATTATACCAAATATACGTTCTGTCATCTATTGTAGAATTCGTTATTACTGAACTGAAATCAATAGTGAATATCCGGTGCACAAATCATGCAAACAAAAAAATGCTAATCGCATTGTTTGAACTACTTCCACATGTCTATCAAGCTAAGAAAAACGAACATCCAAAATAAAAAAGCGAGGTTACTATTGTAGTACCTGAAAAGCAGGCAGTCTTTAAGGCTTAGTTAAGTAAGTATTCTATGTTGTGAATGAAAAAGGATCTGATATGAATATCAGATCCTTTTTCATTGCTTCTTTTATAAATGTAACTTTTTTATACATACATCGTTTCACACGATAACTGGTTCATACGTGCTTACATTATCATACACTGTTTTCGCAATTCTAGGAGGAAGATTAACACACCCTCCAAATCTGACTTTTTAATAGAATCAAAGTGTATTTTTACTTACCAGACTTAATTTTTTCGTTATATTCTTCTAAAGTTAACCCTTTTTCTTTTAGATAAACAGCAACTTCTTTTCCTACATAACGATAGTGCCATGGCTCATACTTAATGCCAGTAATATTCTCTTTATCTTTTGGATAGCGGAGAGTAAATCCATACTCTGCAGCATTCTTATCTAACCATTTGAATGCATCGGTAGTTTCAAATTTTGCATTTAAATCTTCTACAGTATTCTGCCATTCAACTGAAATAATGTCTAACGCTAATCCAGTATGATGTTCACTTGCACCAGGATACTGAAGATATTCCAATGCTTTAGCACTAGCTTCTTTGTCCGACAAACCTTGAGATTTATAGCTTTTAACTGAAGCATCATAATACGTTTGTTGTAATTTTATAGCTCGATAACCTGATCTTAAATAAAGATTGATTCCCTCTTTTTTTGCAGCTGCTACCATATCCTGATAGGAAGTTGCAATTCTACTATCTATTTTCATATTCGGCTTAGCATTTTGGGTAATACTTGTTAATTCAATTCCTAGTTCCTTTGATAACATATGCTCTCTATTTACAAGAATAATTCTCCAATCATTAGGATCAGAGATAGGTAAAACATCTTTTTTATTCGCATGTATCTCTTTTTTATTTTTATCGTTATTATTAGTAGTTTCCTGAGATGTTTGCTTTCCACTACAAGCAGCAAGACTCCATCCCATTGCCAATACCAATGCTAAAATTATAAATTTTTTAATTGTATCTCATTCCCTTTTTGTTTATTAGTCTTTATACCAATTTCCCAACACGTCTCTAGGAATCTCCTTGAAATCCTTCAAAGAAACGGGGCCGACAAATTTTTTAATTCCATGTTTTTTAGACTCTTCATCCGAATAATCTTTTAAAAATTGAATTTTAAATTGTTTCTTACCATCAGCGTAGTCGGTTACTGTCGGTACGATTGCCGCTTGTCGTATACCAAAAGTTTTATCTTCATACTCAACAAATTGTACATAAGATAATCCTCCAACCAATGTTTCTAATTTTTCTTGCGCAGAAATAAGATTTCCAAGAGAATAATAGATTAGCGTTTCATGTCCATCTTTATTTTGTTTCCACTCAATTGGTTGAATTACATGTGGATGATTTCCAATTACTACATCTACACCTAAATCTGTTAAATATTGAGCAACTTCTTTTTGTTGCTTTGAAGGTGTAGATGTATATTCTACTCCCCAATGCACCATAACAATCACCATATCAGAGCTACTCTTTGCCTTTTCCACATCATTTTGTATCGCTTTTTTATCAATTAAATTTAAAGCCCAAGACTTATCAGCCGGAATTTTAATTCCATTCGTACCATATGTATAATTTAGTAACGCAAAGCGAATACCATTTTTTGTAATCGTTTTTATTTCATTACGCTCGTTTTGACTCTCATTAATGCCTACTGGGATAACATCCGGATATTTCTTCCAGTATTCTCTTGTATTCGCAACACCTTTAATACCCATATCCATAGCATGATTTGTCGCTTGAGTCACTATATTGAATCCAGTGTCCACTAAAGATTGGCCTACTTCTTCAGGTGTATTGAAAGTCGGATATCCCTGTACTTTTAGATTATTTCCTGCAATTGGAGTCTCCTGGTTCACGATAGCAAGATCACTTGATTTAACAGCTTTTTTGATATTTTCATAAATATAGTTATAATCATATGAACCGTCTTTTTGTTTGCCATCTTTAATTACTGCGTCATGATATAAATTATCACCCGTTGCTAGTAAATTCACAACCGATTTTACTTTTTTATCTTCCGTAAAATTAGGAGACTGTTGGATAGGACTCTTCTCTACCCAATTTGGTGCTTTTAATGATGTATCTATATTAGATTCAGCCGGTGGTAATGAAGCTTTAGATGTCTTAACATCTGTATTACCACAAGCAGTTAAAAGCACTAAAAAAATAAGACATAATAAAAAAAACTTTTTACTTCTCTGTAAAGTATCTAACATGTGATCCTCTTTTCTGTTTTATTACTTATAACCAGTTCTAACAAATCATTCTTTAAAACAACGTATTTTGGTTTTACCCTTAATTATGGAAGGACACTCTGTTACATCTGCTTCGGAATATACAGATAATCATTTTCCATTCTCTAGCAATCTATCAATTCCATCAGAATTGATAGATTGCTAGAGAAACATGATCCATCAGGATGTCGACTAGTTTCATATACCTGTTCCAATTGCAGTAACTCGTTTAATCTAAACAAGATAGAAGAATAGTTCATATAGCCTCTTCTCTTGCTTTACGTTTGTGAGTGGCTCCAAAAAGAGGGGATCGTTGCTGTACCCCCTTTAAATATTATGGAATCATTGTAACTAATTTCTTTACGTTAAGCGACAAACATTATACCGATAACAATAAGTAAGACCCAAGAACTTATTTTACCAATATACAAAAAAAGTAGCAATCTTTTGACCCATATAAAGAAGCCAATTAGGAGAAATGAAAGGGAGATTCATTTTAATTAATTCCTTCCTTCATTGATTAATAAAAAAACAAGCCACCCAGCTATTGGATGGCTCTATACGATAAAGAGAATTTGTTATTGGATTACTTCAATTTCCCTTCAAAAACAATCTTCCTACCGCACGGCTCAACTACTGTTTTGCCGTCTTTCTTTACTTCATGAAAGATCGGCTCTTCCATACGACGAGACGGAGCGTAGCCTTCTTGCTCCATACGTGTTAAGCAGTCTGTAATTGTTTCATTTTCTAGTACTTCAAATTTCTTTTTATTAGGTTGTTTTGTCATGCCCTAACCTACTTTCTATTTTTCTTGATGCGAATTGATTCTTCATGTAGACCATATATAACATTGCTAGAATTCCCATTATAATCATAACCGCAATAAAAAAGCTTGTATACTGTATTTTCTCTATAAATACGCCGCCTAATACAGGCCCTATAATACTTCCTAAACTAAAAGCGATTCCGGATAATATATTACCTGCCGGTAGTAAATGTCTCGGTAATAAATCAGTCATAAATCCAAGCCCTAAAGAGAAACACGATCCAATAACCATACCCGCTAAAAGCATGCAGGCAAAGACGATCCAGTAATATTGATCAAATACGGCGGCAAGTAGAAAAATGCCCGTACTTATGCTAAACGTCCACGTTAATATACGATCCCTTCCGTATTTATCACTCAATATACCGAGCGGAATCTGTGTAATAATACCCCCAACTGCAAATGCTGGTAATAAGAAGGATACATCTGAAACAGACCACCCTTTACGAAGTGCGTATACTGGTAAGTTACTATTTAACATCGCCTCAAGTACACCGTATGCAAGTGGTCCTAGTAACGCAATCCACCCTAATCCAACAACTTGTTTATAACGAGAAAATGATGATTCACTCTTCACTTCTCTTTCATCTTGCGCTGGGAATGCATTTTTTGTTAGAAGTAGTAAAAGCCAACCTATTAAACAAAGTATAGTAGATATAATAAATGGTGTCGCAAGACCGTACTGCACAGTGCTTGCTAAATACGGACCAACAGCAAAACCAATTCCGAAGAATACACCGTATATCGATACTTGTCTCCCTATTTTACTTGGGTCTGATGTTGTCGTGATCCACGTTTGTGTTCCGACATGAAGCATATGATCTCCGACTCCAACTAGAAATCTAAGGATAAACCATACCCAAAACGAAAATGTTTGTGTAAAAAAGAATAATGAAATAATAACGAGAAACCCACCTATAACAATAATTGGCTTCATTCCAAACCTTTGCATCGGTTTTTCAAGAAACGGCGAAATAACTAATATCCCGATGTACAATGCCGTCGCATGAATACCGTTAATACTTGAACTAACCCCTTCTTGTTCAAAAATCATTGCAATGGCAGGTAAGAGCATTCCTTGTGATAAACCAGAAATTGCTACAATCCCAACCATAATCCAAAATGTAAAACGCATTGACATCCTTTGTCCCTCTCCTTCTCACGCTTCCACTTTTCATTATAAACTGTTTTTTCAAATGCGTGTACGAATATTCACAATAAAAAAGAAGCTAAAAGAATGAACCTTTTAGCTTCCTACCCTTCCCAAACTTGCGCTTTCACATTGTAATGAAAGTGTTTAAAATATGGATTTTCATAAAATGAAGATCCATATAAGTAATGTTGCATATGAGCTGTTAGTGGCTGCTGCATTTGTAAAGGGACTACAGCTGGTGAAACTTGCATATACATCGGATCTATCATTATTTTTGTATAGATATGATGATCATATGGCGAATAAGCGATTAAGGATGGTTTATGCATTGATAATCTCCCCTTATACATACAAATGTTATAGTATATGCAAAACTTTTCATTTTGGGGATTCTTTCTATTCTAGCCAATCTTCTACATGTTTTATAAATACATCTAAACAATCAATAAACGGTGAGTGTCCGCAATCTTCTAACACCTTCAACTCTGCATTTGGCAAATGTTTCGCTAATTCCTCACCGACTACTTGCGGTACGACATAATCTCTATCACCTTGTATGACAAGCGTTGGAGCTTTAATATGATGAATTTGCTTACTTCCCTCTACAACCCCATTATGTTCATCTGAAATATTAAATGTAATAAGCGCATAATTCACATCTACGAAATTACGTTGCGTTAACATATCATCTAAATACTTTTCATAACGGTCCGGTTCAGGTTGATTATGTGTATATATTAATAGATTCCATACTGTACGGTAATATAGTTTGTTCATATTTTTTATCGCGTCTAATACTGGAGCGATTTGTACTGGATCTTGCGCAATTTCTTCTTTCGTCTTTACTAAACTTGATACGATTGGCTGCCCATTCGTATCTTTTTTAAAGATTGGGTATCCTTTCATTCCTACTGATTCTACTAAAATTAACTTTTCTACAAAAGTTGGGTGATTCGCTGTAAATTGCATCGCAACACCACCGCCCATTGACCAGCCCATTAATGAGAATTTCTCTAGCTTTAACTCGTCGATAAATAATTTTACATCTTCTGCAAAATCTTGTAATGAATCTATCGACTTATTATATGTTGATTGTCCAAATCCTCTTAAATCAAGAGCGTAAATATGATATTGATCTTGCAACTTTTCAATGACTAAATCCCAGTGTTGTGACGATGTCATGTTCCCGTGAATGAGTACAAGAATATCTGTATTTCGCCTTCCAACTTCCTGATATGCAATCGTTTCTCCGTTCGATAGTGAAACAAACTCCATTGTTGCAGGCTTAATCATCACAAGTTCCCCCATTCTATTTAATAGAAAGAAAATTCTTTACTTAATTAAAGAATAGCATGTAGAATATACGTTCGCAACATAAAACCTATAAGAATTTTTTACATAAATCAACATGTCTATTACTAGACAATTATTATAAAAAAGTATATAGTTAGCTAGGTAACTAATTTGAAAGGATCAAAATACATGGACGAAAAACAACATTTTTTTCATATCGTCAGCCAGACTTCTCGAAAGTTTACGAAGAAATTTAATGAACGTGTATCTCCAACTGGGTTATTTAGTGCGCAGTGGGCTGTTATTTTCCGCATTAATCAAACTGGTTCTTGTACGCAAACAGAATTATGCCAATATTTAAATGTTGAATCACCAACGATGACTCGTACGTTAACACGTATGGAAACGATGGGATGGATTATTCGTACAGAAGGTAAAGATCGCCGCGAGAAGCTCATTTCTTTATCCGAAACAGCGATAAAGATGATTCCAGTATGGCAAGAAGAAGTTGATACTTTCGAAGAAAAAACGCTAGAAGGTATTAATGAAGATGATTTACATCAAGCATTTCAAGTGTTACAACAAATTATTAAAAATTTAGATTAAATTGGAGGGATGACGATGCAAAGTGAGAAACTTTGGACGAAGGATTTCCTCGGAACTTGTTTTAGTAGTCTATTTCTCTTCTTAACATTTTACATGCTTATGACTACTCTGCCTGTCTATGTAATAGACGGCCTAAAAGGAAAACCTGAGGAAATTGGTTTAGTTGCAACTGTGTTTCTTATTTCTTCTGTTTTATGTAGACCATTCACAGGAAAATGGCTCGATGATTTAGGAAGAAAGAAAATATTATTTATTTCACTTTCATTATTTTTAGCCGCTACTGTTATGTATTTCGGTGCGCAAAGTTTATTCTTATTACTTGCCCTTCGCTTCTTGCACGGTATTGGGTTCGGGATGGCAACGACAGCTACTGGTACGATTGTAACTGATGTTGCGCCAGCTCATAGACGAGGCGAAGCACTTGCATATTTCGGCGTATTTATGAGTCTGCCGATGGTAATTGGTCCTTTTTTAGGTTTAACAATTATTTCTCATTTTTCGTTTACTGTGTTATTTATCGTTTGTTCCGTATTTTCATTACTTGCATTTTTATTAGGACTACTTGTAAATATTCCGCATGAAGCACCTGTGAGCAAACAAAAACGTGAAAAAATGAAATGGAAAGACTTAATCGAACCATCTTCTATTCCGATTGCACTTACAGGATTTGTTTTAGCCTTTTCTTATAGTGGTATTTTATCCTTTATTCCTATTTATGCGAAAGAACTCGGTTTAAGTGAAATTGCAAGTTATTTCTTCATTGTATATGCACTTGTCGTTGTCATTTCTCGTCCATTTACAGGAAAGATTTTTGATCGCTTCGGTGAAAATGTACTTGTTTACCCTGCTATCATTATTTTCACAATCGGAATGTTCATATTAAGCCAAGCACAAACTTCATTTTGGTTCCTTGGCGCAGGTATGCTAATCGGTTTAGGTTACGGAACATTAATTCCGAGTTTCCAAACGATTGCGATTTCTGCTGCTCCAAACCATAGACGTGGTTCTGCGACAGCTACGTATTTCTCATTCTTTGATAGTGGTATTGGCTTTGGTTCTTTCATTTTAGGTATTGTCGCAGCGAAATCTAGTTATCATAATATGTATTTTATCGCAGCTATTATCGTTGCTTTCACTTTACTTTTATATTATGGATTACACGGACGAAAACAAAAATTCAAAAAACAACCTACAGACGGAAAAATTTCCGCTTAACGTTAATAAGGAAAGTAAACTTCCCCGTTTACTTTCCTTATTTTGTATTTCCTTCAAGACGAGCGTATACTTATAGTAGAAATAAAAAGGAGGGCCATATATGAAACTAAAAAAATCTCCCCTACTCTTACTTATACTAACATTCATATTTGTAATTACAGGGCTTGGGTTTACTTACTTCAAACAAAATAAAACGACCCCATCAAAACATAATGTGACAAAAGAAAACTGGTTAAATGACCCTTACTTACGTTGGTCGTATACCCATATGAAAGAATTCACTTTAGTTAATGACGTAAAAAACAATCCTGACCAAATTGCTCACTTCCCTTTCGCATTGCAAAACTTAGACGATTTTGCTGTGGAGCGTAGATTCGGAAATACAACTCCTCTAAAAAAACTTTTAGACGATAACAAAACAGATGCTTTTGTCGTTGTACATAATGGACAACTTGTTTATGAACGATATTTCAATGGGTATAAACAGAATGAACCTCATGGTATGGCATCATTAGCAAAAGTCTTTACCGGGGCAATTATACAATCTCTCGCTGAAGAAAAACGTATTAACTTAGAAAAAACAGCTGACACATATATAAAAGAATTAAAAAATACACCGTTCGGTAATGCCACACTTCAGCAATTAATGGACATGCAAGTTTCAGCTGAATATCCTACTCATGGATATGAGCAACCTGGGCTAGAAAATCAAGATGCACAATTATATTTAGCTAGCAATATTTTACCCCGCGGCAAAAATTACGATGGTCCGATGAAAATTTATGATATGTTACGAGAAGCCGAAGAAACTGCACCGCCTGGTTCTGCCTTTTCTTACAATAACGGATCAACAGAAACGCTCGCTTGGGTTATTCGAACTATCACTGGCAAATCATTAGCTAAAAATGTTAGCGAACGAATTTGGTCTCAAATTGGTATGGAAGAAAACGCGTATTACGTTACAGATGAAACGAAAATAGAACAAGCAAGCGCTGGCTTAAATGCAACTGCTAGAGATATGGCGAGATTCGGGCAATTACTATTAAACAACGGGGAATATAACGGAAAACAAATTCTCCCTTCTTCTATTACTGAAGATATAAAAAATGTCCAAGAAGGTGAACTTGCAATTAGCCCTGGAGCTTCCATTTCTTATCATAATCAATGGTGGATTCCCCACAATGAACAGGGTGCTTTTGAAGTGTTAGGTAGTTACGGACAAACACTTTACATCGATCCGAAAGCAAATATGGTAATTGTCCACTTCTCTTCTAACGCTATGCCAAGTAATGAAATACATTCAGTTTACTCAAATATGTATATTGATATTGCACATCATTTGGAGAAGCTTCCACGGTAGTGGAAGCAGGAGTTTAAACCTTGCACAGTTATGGCTATTTAATTGAACACTCAATCTGTTGTGCTAAAACGTCAATATAATAAAAAAGGATCTCTCTTGATAAAGAGAGATCCTTTTTTTACTTCTTCTTCTTTTCTGTCGGTTGGCTTTGTTTAGCGAAATTAGATGAATCATCGAAATTTGGTTGCTTTTTACCTGCATTATTACTTCTACCTTTTCCCATATGTAATGCACCTCCCCTCATCCTTACTATTCCCAATAAAAAACTCCTCTTGCATTCAAGAGGAGTTTTTGTTGTGCTATTATTAATAATGCCTAACTGTTACCGCAGTACTTCACTTTTAACCATGGTGGTGATCATGCCCATCAAGCCTATGATTATCTATCCGTTTTGGCGTTTTCCTTTAAACGATACCCTAGTCTTCGATCGCTTGATAGGCCGTGGTCCAGAAGTCTTGGATAAGATGCGATGGGGCCGGAGTCGACATCCCAACCTGGGTGAACAGAATTCCAATAAACTGTTTATCTGGATCAGCGTAAGCTGAAGTACCGGTTCCACCATCCCAGCCGAATTGACCGATAGACGCGTAGTCTCCAAGATAGGTACGCACCGCCATCCCAAAGCCCCAGCCACCTTGGATCCCTTGTCCGAACGACAAATGGACGTTATTTTTGGCCAAATCGTCTCGGTATACTTGTTGTTCCGGAGTAAGACGGTTGGTGGTCATCAGCTGTACTGCGGGCCTAGACAGGATCCGTTTACTGCCGTGCATCCCTTTATTCAAAAGCATCTGCAAATACGCGTGATAATCGTCGACGGTTCCAAGCAGTCCACCACCGCCTGCTTGGAATGCTGGAGGTTTGCTGTAACGTCCACCCGCCCCCTCATCCCACACGATGAATTCACCTGTCTCCGGATTGGGGGTGAAGGCTGGTGGAAGCCGATCAATCTTGAGCTGAGGTACGTAGAATCCAGTGTCCTTCATTCCTAGCGGATCGAATATGCGTTCGTGCAAGAACGACTCGAACGTCTGACCCGTGACCCTGGCAACAAGAACGCCGATTACCTCTATACTGATATGATACTGCCACCGCTCTCCGGGCTGATAGCTTAGCGGAAGTGCACCTAGGCGACGCATAAACTCATCTGGATCGGGCATATCCTGCCCTGGCGTGTCGAATATCCCACTCTCGAAGAACGAGTTCATGATTGGAGAACCCATCAACGTGAGATCCACTCCGAGCCCGAATGTGGAGGTCAACAAGTCTCGTACAGTGATAGGACGCCGTGCTGGGACGGTCTCTTCTAGCGGGCCATCGGGTCGTTTCAACACTTGCCGGTCGGCGAGTTCCGGTAGCCATTTGTCTACTGGGTCGTCTAAATGCAGTTTGCACTCATCGAGCAAAACCATTACTGGTGAAACTGCGATTGGCTTGCTAGTGGACGCCAATCGAAAAATCGTGTCCCGACGCATTGGTGCACCACCATCATGCCTCATTGTTCCAAGTGCTTCAACGTGCGTCTCGCCTTTTCGGCTGACTAAGGCGACGAGCCCAGGAATCTTTCCAGAATCGACATGCCGCGCCAATATATTGCGCATTTTGCGCAATCCTGTTTCAGAAAAGCCCTTATTGTTTTGTCCCATTTTGTTCTCCTTTAGTTTAGATTGAGATTTCTAATACATATTGACAATCAATTATTAGTTCTTCAAATAGAAAGATTCCCCTTTTTAATAATTTCGACAAGATGCATTTACATACATGGAGGCACCATGCATCACTATCAACCTAAGATAGACTATATTTATGGGGATTTAATAATGGGAAATGCAATCATTAAAAACATTGATACAGCCATAAGAAATATGAATACTACAGCAGTAAAGGTACTTTCTTCAAAAATATCTTTATACTGTCCACTTGTTTCAACGCTGTTATTCTTAAGTAAGGCTTTAAAAGCAGCTTGTACATCTTTGCTCTTAGATGTTGTTTCTAATTTTACATAAATCGTTCTACCATAAGCTACATTTGAAACCATAACAGGTGGAGCTGAATGACTTACTCCTTTACGAGTTAACTCATCAAAAGTAAACACTATTATCAAACAGATTGGATGGATTGTTAGGTAGCTCAGCACTTACGGTATAGAATATTTGCTTATATGCCGCTACCATCATTTTTTTGTTAGGGTGATGATGGTACTACTCTTATTGAAAATATTTCAATCCCTTTTAAAATATCAGAATTTTCCGATTCTAAAAGGTTATGAACGAAACAACCTCGAATAATTGTAATACATATACATAAGGAGGTTGATCTATTTTGTTTCGTTCCTTTACAAATGGTTGCGTCGCCTTAGTGCAGCGCTTCTTGCCAGAACCGTTTATTTTATCATGTTTACTAACTGTTTTCGTTATCTTCTTTGGTATGTTTGCGACTCACCAAACACCTGTAGAAATGATTAATCACTGGGGTAATGGAATTTGGGGACTCCTCGCCTTTTCTATGCAAATGGCACTTGTACTCGTGACTGGACCTGCTTTAGCAAATGCTCCTCTTATTAAAAAAGGATTAACGAAAGCTGCCAGACTACCGAAAACGAATGGACAAGGTATTATTGCCATTTCCATTGTAAGTTTACTTGGTGCATACATAAACTGGGGCTTTGGAATTGTTGTATCTGTTTTATACGCAAAAGAAGTGGCAAGGCAACTGGACGGATTAGATTATAGACTAGCAATTGCCTCTTCTTACTCTGGATTTCTCATTTGGCATGCCGGTCTTTCTGCCTCTATCCCTCTTACGTTAGCAACAGGCGGTGAAACGTTAATTAAAACGACTGCTGGAAGTATTAAAGAGGCAATTCCGATAACAGAAACGTTATTCTCACCATACGCTCTCGTTCCAGTTATTATTTTTCTCGTTACGATGCCTCTCATTAATAAAGCGATGCATCCAGATGAAAAACATACGATAACTGTAGATCCTAGCGTGTTCCATGAAGAAGCTGCTGCTCAAGAAGTAGAAAAAAATACATTCGCTGAAAAAATGGAAAATAGCATCATTATTACACTTTGTGTTGGATTGTTAGGTCTCATTTATATTTTCAATTACTTTTATACGAAAGGATTTAATCTTACTCTCGATATCGTGATTTTTATGTTATTAATTGCTGGACTTATTTTCCACCGCACTCCGATTCAGTATATTCGCGCTTTTTCAGACTCTACGAAAAGTGCCTCTGGCATTTTACTTCAATTTCCGTTTTACGCAGGAATTATGGGCATGATGATTGGAGCAAATAGTGAAGGACTTTCACTTGGAGGAGCTATTTCTAATTTCTTTATTAGCATTTCAAACGAATCAACTTTCCCGCTCTTTACTTTTTTAAGTGCTGGTATCGTTAATATTTTCGTTCCATCTGGTGGCGGTCAATGGGCCGTGCAAGCACCAATTATGATTCCAGCTGGCGCTGAACTTGGTGTACCTGCTGCAAAAACTGCAATGGCCATTGCGTGGGGCGATGCTTGGACGAATTTAATTCAACCTTTCTGGGCATTACCAGCATTAGCGATAGCTGGTTTAGGTGCTCGTGACATTATGGGATTTTGCGTTATTAACTTACTATATGCAGGTTTCATCATTAGTCTATGCTTTTTATTTATTTAAACGAAAAGCTAGTTTTATACTAGCTTTTTTACATAATAAATCATTCATTTCCCATGAATTTTATAACTGTCTTCCACTCTATGTCCGTAAGATGTAATGACTCAAACGCAAAAAAATCTTCACACACTCTTTCAATTAAATGTGGATTTTCCCTCAAGAAATTCCACTGTAATACTTTAGGAAGAAAATGCATTTCATATTCTTTACTTCCCCGTACTACCTCATCAACTTCTCTTTCACAAATCCCTCTTATTAAATAATCATTTCTTAACTCTATTTGAATTTGTTGAAATGTATCGCTGCATTTTTTCAATTGAAGTAAACACGTAATATACTTTCGAAAAAGTTCGTTATCATACTGACAACAGTTTATAATACGATCGACTTCATTCATAATGTACGAGCCTTTTCTTCTATTTGTAATAACCATTTTTCACGCTTTGATACTTTACTCGTTTTCACAGATTGAAACACTGACCGTTTTATATCACGAATGCCACAAAAACGTAAAACACCTCTCTTCATCATAATCCAATCTGCTGATCGATATAACAATGCGACGTACCATAGAGGTGAGTCTAACGTATTAATAACCCACGCTTTTTTCCCTTGCAATAATCCTTTCGGCAGAGCCCCTTCATATTTATAAGCAAATCCAGCTACGAAAATACGGTCAATAAAACCTTTTAAAATAGCTGGCATCCCCCACCACCATATCGGATATATAAAGAGAAGTGTATCTGCTTCTTCCACTAATTTTCTATACCGCGCTGTCTCTTCTTCATTTATTAAATCACGTCTTTTCTTCTCTTCATTGAATACAAGTACCGGATCAAATTGTTCCTTGTATAAATCAAGCAACGTAACCGAATGATTTGTTTCCTGTAGCCCTTTTTGCACATGCTCTAAAATTGCCCCGTTAAAACTTGAAGGACTAGGATGAGCGTATATAATCAGTACGTTCACTACAAAACAACTCCCTCTATCGTTAAAATTACCCCTTCTTTAATAACTTCTCTACAATTTGTACGTTTTTCGAACTTTGCAACAGTCGATTTAATACAGTAAGTAACTCTTCTTTTTCTAAATCTTTCAGTTTCTCTTTAACTGCACTCTCACCAGCACCTTGAATATCATAAACAACTGCCGCCATATGTTTACAATAATTTTCATAAGGACATTCGCAACTACTTTTTGAAAAATCTTCGAGATCGATAACTACTTCATAATTCCCTGCATTTCCAGTAACGAAAGCAAACACTTTGTTATCTTGTATTTCAACATCTTCTACATGTCCATCTTCATAATATTCATATCCCTTATCTACAACGTACTTTGGGATCCATTTCGTTATATCTTTTAATAAGTAAGCGTACATAATTGTATCCCTTCCTTTAATTCCCTTTTGACTTCCAAAACCCTGCATGTTATTCTAAGAACTGTTAAATAGCAAGTCTATTTTGCAAAACGACTGACACCTATTCGGCGAAGGTGTCTCTTTTCATTTGCAGCCGATACGAATTGCCTCTTTCAGGCACATTCAATTTTTGACACTACACACTCAACACCATTCCCTGTATCAGGCTGCTTAAGCAGTCTTTTACTCTACATACTCCGTTATTTTAAAAAAAAAGAGAGCTTAGCTCCCTTTTCTCGCCTTATAAAATACCCCTTTTTCAGTATAGAGATATTCATCAGCTAATGTAATTTTCCCATCCAGTTTCAGTTCATCTAATAGTCTTGATAAATAAAATTGATGTAACATCTTTTTCGTGAATTTTCCTTCATGATGCGAAACGATATGTTCTTGAATATCTAACAATGATATTGGCTTATCTTGCTCTATCATATATTCATAAACTGTACTACGCAGTTTTACGTATTTTTCGAGTGTCACAGCAATGCGCAACCCCTTTCTTCTTAATATAAATTTTCGTAATCGGTTTTTTTGCAACAAAAAAACCTCTCCGATAAGAAGAAGTTACGTATATATCTTCGTCTTATCTCCCAGAACAAATATGTTCTGCTGGAATTAGCACCTGCATCGCGGTTGCTGGGTTTCATCGGGCCAGTCCCTCCACCTCTCTGGATAAGAAAATATTCACTTAATTCTTACTATACGTAATTTCATTTTAATTGTCAAACAAATATAACAAATAATATTTTCTTCTTTACTGTTCATACTATACATATATGAATATGCAAGGAGGATTATGAAATGCATCAAAATGCTCGCGGATATGTACAAGATTCTTTTCAATCATTACAAGAAGCAAAACATTGTTTAGAAGAAGCACTACAGACTGTTGAAAAAGATTTTAATCGCGCTCGTATTGAGCAATCCCTTTATGCGATCGAACAAGCTATTCAACGCTGCGATTACACCGTTCACATTTTAGAACAAGATTGAAAAAACTTCCCATCATAAGGTGGGAAGTTTTTTCAAATGGCATACTTCATAATTATTGCCGTTATGATTAAAAAATATACAGAATTCACAATTTCTAAAACCCCTACTTTTATAATAGAAATTTTTTTGCCATACAATATAATGGCTCGAATGACACTTGGTATAAAAATAAGGGAGCACCACGGATTAATTGCAAATACAATGATTGTTAATAGAATATGATAACCCCAAGATATAAAACGATACTTCGGATTATTTTTCTCACGTATCATCGTTTTCACATAAAACGTACTACCTAAAAAGTATAAGAATGAAATAAGTGCAATGAATAATGCTGTATGATCGATTTGTTTCATTGAAAAATAATAACTAATTAACCCACCAACACAAAACACAATGATCGCACAAATATCATTTAATAGTGCCCTTTCATTTTTTTGACGAGCATAATGCATATTTACTATAAATAGTGGAATCATGACTATTACGAATAAAAGAATGCGCCATTCATATAATAGAGAAATCATCCCAAATACGAACGCAATAATAAAATATACAATTGAAGCATGTAAATACTCTTTTTTTCGTTTTTGCTTTATGTACATAAGGAATGGATACGTAGCTAAATAGATAAAGAACCAAGCTATAAACAATGGAATGTGATATATAGTAGGTTTTCCAAGTATGACACTTAATAGAAATGGTATAGCAAGCATCGCCCATGCACCATGTTGCTTCGGAATAACTAACTTCATTAACTATACACCTCCCTTTTGAAAATAGTTCTCACCTATTATTATACGAATAATTTTATATAGTAACGGATATATATTGGACTATTTTTTGACAATAAAAAATGCTCCTTACAATATGTAAGAAGCATGAAAGAGGCAAACGAATATGTAAGTCGCGACCCTACCTTATATGAGTATGCTTTTCTATGCTATGTTATGCTTATCTAATATACCGTATTTCTTTTTAAATCTTGTGAGAATCGTAATCCAAGAAGTACTAAATAATAGTAAGAAGACAACATTCGAAATTGCATGGCTCAAATCGAAATAAAAACTTGCGATGTAATACGAAATGACTGTTTCCCACGTTGCCTCTCGTATAAAACCGAGAAGTCCCCAGAAATTCATAATCCAGCCAAATAAAAATCCAACAAACAATCCGTACAGGAGTCTTCCCCATAGCTTTTTCATTAAAAATGTATTGCGCAATAATCCAGCTATAAAACCAATCATACCCCATGAAAACATTTGCCACGGCGTCCACGGACCTTGCCCTAAAAAGATGTTAGACACAATCGCTGCTGTTGCACCGATCATAAAACCCGCTTCACTTCCAAACACAATTGCAGAAACGATAATAACAAAAGAAGTTGGTTGTACACTCGGTAAAATAGAAAATGGTACGCGGCTAACTGCTGCAATTGCCGCTAATACAGCAACGAGAACAATTTCACGTGAAACAAACGCCTTCCTTTCAAAACGGATATAGAAAGGTAACATAATAACAACTAATAAAAACAAACTACTTAACATGTAATAACCGTCCATAATAAGTGTAGTAAAGAGTAATGTGCCTATTATTACTGCAAAAATACCTATTATGAATGCAACATATCGTTTGGACACGCTTCGTACACATCCTCCCACGTTAATGCATATGGCAATTCTTTTCGAATGAATCGATTAATAGATGTTGTATAAAAGAAGTTACCACTAAAAAATTCTTTCGGTGCATCATTCATAATAACTGCTCCATCAAATAACATCATACATTGATCCACGTATTTCGCTGCAAACTCAATATCATGCGTTGCCATTACAATTGTTGTACCTTCTTTTTGCAGCTCCCTAAATAGTTCTCCTACTCTTTCTTTCTTCCATGGATCTAACCCCTTTGTCGGTTCATCAAGTAATAATAGCGTTGGCTTTGATAATAACGTTGTACATAATGCAAGAAGTTGTTGCTCTCCTCCGCTACAATCATGCGGATGGCGTTCTTTAAGCGAATACAACCAAAACTGTTTTAGCGTATCTTCTGCTATTTCTTTTCCTTGTTCTCCATATAATTCACGTGCACGTTCATACACCTCATCCCACACTGTATCAAATGTAAAATGATAATATGGATGCTGCGATACATACCCAATACTTTTAAACCGTTCTTTCGAATCGATTTTATGTATCACTTTCCCGTTCCACTTTACTTTCCCTCTTCTCGCTTTTTGTAATCCTGCTAAAATTGTTAACAGTGTAGACTTACCTGTACCGTTCTTCCCAACGAGCGCTACCCATTTTCCTTTTTCAATCGAAACTGATAAATCACGTAAAATAAGCGGACTATTTTTTTCGTACTGGAATGAAATATGCTCTGCGCTTAAAATTACCTCTTGCTTTTCACTTTGTGCTATTGGCTCATTTACATATGATATCGCTGAAAAATTATTCATTTTCATTTGCGCCTCTCGCACCGTAAACGGAATATCTCTCACATTCCACTCTAAAAATAGCCTTGGAATTTGCGGAATAAATGGACGGAATGTTTCTACTCCCCACATATTCGTAATAACAGTTTTAGGACTACCATCATACATAATACAGCCGTTATCCATACAAACAACGCGTGTTGCAAGCGGGATAACTTCATCTAAACGATGTTCACTTAAAATAATCGTAATTCCAAGTTCTTCATTAATCCGTTTTAATAATCCTAAAAACTCTTTTGCAGCAATTGGATCTAATTGTGCTGTCGGTTCATCTAATAATAATAACTTTGGCTGCATAACTAATACCGCAGCTAAATTAACAAGTTGCTTTTGCCCACCAGATAACGTGTGAACAGATTGATGCAATAAATCTTGAAATCCTAAAAAGCTAATAAGCTCTGCTATTCGTTTTTGAATAATATGTGATGGTAACCCAATATTTTCTAAAGAAAATGCTAATTCTTGAATAACTGTATCCATTACGAGTTGATTTTCTGGATTTTGAAATACCATACCAATTTCTTGAGCAGATAACAAATCAGGTACATTTTCTAATAAAGTACCATCATAATATGTATCCCCAGTACGCTTACCAATTGGAAGTAATTCTTTTTTAAAATGTTTTAATAAAGTCGTCTTCCCGGATCCTGATCCGCCGGCAAGTGCAATAAACTCTCCTTTTTGAACAGAAAGAGAAATATGCTGTAACGCTTTTTCGTTTTCATCAGCATATACAAATGATAAATTGTTTATTTCTGCATGCGCCACCATAACCATTCCCTTCCTTCCATTATAATTGGTAAACTAATAAACATCGTAAATACGATAAACATCATCCCATCGTATTGCTGAAATAAAATAGATTCGACTTTCGGATAAATGATTAACTTTCCTCCGCCATACGTACTACATATGATAGCAATTATAAATAGAATACTTAAATAACTGAGCGTATACCAATCTCGTTTTTCCATTCTATAGCGAATATATGTCGTACGTTTCGTTACACCAAATCCACGAGCTTGCATAGAATCTGCCGTTTGCAGTGCATCTTCCAATGAACAAATTAATAATACTTGCAGCAATTGCATACCATTTTTGACGCGTTCAATTATCGAACCTGAATCTACCTGCACACCTTTCGTCTTTTGAACAAGTGTGATTTTCTTTAATCGCCTTATAAACAAAGGAACAAATCTCACTGTAATCATCGTTAACAATGCAACTTTCGGTGAAATTCTTGAAAACAAATATAAAAATTTATGACTGGAAATAATATCATTGTATGACGCAAACGTAAACATAACTGCAACTAGTAATAACCCCATTACTATTCCAAACATAATCGCCTCAAGCTTAATACGGCTATCACCTAACCAAAACAACGTAGTTCGACCTCTATGCGTTAATAACGAATTAAATAAAATTACCATAAAAAAGAAAACAATTGTGCTCGGTAACATCTTTCTTATCTTTTCGCTATTTCCTTGCATCACATTTAACATAATAATTAATACTATTGCTCCAATTAAAAAAAGAGGATGAAGACACATCATACATAGTATCATCACCCCGATATAATAGAAAAAATTCACAAAAGGATGTAAAGAAGAAAAACTTATTTTCATAGCCCTTTACCGAATGCCTTTCTTATTGTAATACGTATACCCACTCAATTGTATCTCCTGGTTTTACCGTAGCTACACCAGCACTATGGTTTGGAAAAGCACCGTTCACACGATATTTCCATCCACTAGTATCCGCAATATCTTTTTCATATAAATCATTAATACCTTTTACATAAATACTATCTCTAGATCCGCTTGCATCAACATCTAATCCTGTACGTTGTAATACTTTATACACAGTATCGCCATCTTGTACATCCATCTTTTTCGCACCCATTATATATCCGTTATTTCCTTTTACCGAGATTGTTACTTGTTTTGCTTTAGGTACTGGTGGTACTGGTGGTACTGGTGGTGGCACTGGATTTGGTGGTGGTACCGGTGTTGGTGGAGCTGGTACACTATTGTTCTCCTCTGACTTTTTCTTTTGCTCCTGCTTCGGTGTTTCTTTCGGCTGATTCACAACCTTTGCTTCTTCTTTTACTTCTGGTGCTTTCGGTTGTTGTTTCTCTTCTTGTGCTTGTTGCTGCTCTGGTTGCTTATTTACAGCCGGCTGTTCTTTCGGTTGTTCCTGTTGTTTCTCTTCTTTCTTTACCTCTGGTTGTGCCTGCGGCTTTTCCTCTTTCGGCTTCTCTTCTACTTTTTGTTCTTGTTTCTCTTTCTGCTCTTCTTGCTGCTTTTGCTCTGATTCAGCTTGCTTTTCTTCTGTTTTTTCTTCCGGCTTCGCTTCATCTTTTTGTTCTTCTTGTTTCGCTACCTCTTCTTGCTTCGGTTCTACCTTCTTCTCAGGCTTTACAGCTGCCTCTTCACATCCGGCAAGTAGCCCAAGCGAAAGCAGTAAAAAAATGAACCATTTCACCTTACTCATCCTATCTCTCACCTTTCATACGAAAATTAGGAGCAAATAATTGCTCCTAATTTTTTGTTAAGCTGCTTTACGTCTCCATAATACATATGCAGAAGCAATACATAATACACCCATACCTACTTCTGTTGCTGCACTATGAGAAGATGCTCCTGTTTTTGGTAGACTGTTACCGTTTCCGATTTTTTTATTCTTAACCGGTTCGTTATCTACAACTACTTTTAGATTTTCATCTTTTGTTTCTTGTTGTACTTGGTTTTGTTCTTTCGGTTCTTCAGTAACTTCTTTTTCTACTACATTATTTTCTGGTTCAACGACCTTTTCTGGCTCTTCAATCGGTTTTGGCTTAATTACATCACCAGCGTCTACATTAGACCAATCATAAATAGATTTTCCCATTTCCTTAAATTGAAGTAATGCTAAAAGAGCCTGTTCTGTAGCCATTCCGTTACCATTTTGATCACTTGGTAACCATTTAAATTCACCATTTGAAAGTTGATATGATAATAGGTTTTGCATTGCCTTATGAAGACGATCTTGATCTACATCTTTAACAAGCGATAATCCAATAATTGCTTGCGCAGTACTATTTGAATTTTCTTGTCCATCAGCTGAAAAACCGCCATTTTGCAGCTGTTCGTTATATAAATACGCAACAGCTTTTTGTATAGCTGGTTTCACATCTGATCGCTCTTGATAAGGAGCTAATGCTGATAAAACCATACCTGTTACATCAACGCTACTAGCACTATCTTTACTACCTGAACTATTATAAGTCCATCCACCGTCTGTATGCTGATTATTTAACAGTGCTTCCACTAGAGCAACTCTGTTCCATTTTGATTCAACTGGAATCTCATACTTCTTCGTATCAAATGCAAGTAAAGCAAATGCATAACCTGTAACAGAATTCACTTTATCTGACTCATACAATTTTTGAACTAAATTATGTCCACCTACATTTTTAGGGTCTGCATTCATTGCATTCATCATAATAATTGTTCTAGCTAAATCTGTCGCTGAAAAACGATTAATGCGCTTTTCTACTTTTTCAGTTACTGACTTAACATAATTTAATTTTGCCTCAATTGGCACATTCTTTCCAGAACGAGAAAGCGCTACAGCTACCCAATCACTTTCAATTCCATCTTGTAACATCTTGTCTGATGTTTTAGAAATGGCTTCGTTTAATTGTGCACTTGGATCTTGAATGTTCTCTTGCTTTGGTTGTTCTGGTTTTTCATCATTTGTTTTTGTACCATCTGGTTTTTCTTGTTTTGAACCATCCGTCTTTGGTTCTTCTGGTTTTTCTTGTTTTGGATCATTCGTCTTTGGTTCTTCTGGTTTTTCTTGTTTTGGATCATCCGTCTTCGGTTCTTCTGGTTTTTCTTGTTTTGGATCATCCGTCTTTGGTTCTTCTGGTTTGCCACCGTTAGGTTCTTCTGTTTTACACGTTCCGAACTTATCTAACGTTTCTTTCAATGTTTCCTGGCTCATATTGCTCCAGTCTGAAACAAAACGGAATACAACCACATCACCAGACTCTAATTTATAACTATCTGCCCCAACTTGTGCAGATGTATCATTTACATCGTATGTCCAACCACTTGTAGCTCCGGCCATTAAACCATCGATGCCTTTTACATATGTTCCAAACGACATCGTTTCAGATTCTACTTTGTCCCCCATGACCTTTTGCAGCAAACTTAAAGCTGTTTCCCCATCTTTAATTTGCTCTTCTTTCGGACATAACATAATGCCTTTTTGTGATTCCCCAATAATTGCAAGTTTTGCTGTATTTCCTTCAGCAAACGTAATATGTACTGTATTCGCAAAAGAAACAAATACAAGTGTCACTGCCATTAAAGACGTAAGCAGCCATTTTTTCAACATTGCCATCCCAAAATTTCCTCCCTTACTACCATTTACACAAAAAAAGGCCCTTCAAGGGCGTGCGATTGACACTCTCTTTTTGTAAGTGTCGAACAAAAATGTACAACACCTCCTACCCGCATTATTCGCGGCTATATTTGTATAGGAAAAATAATTTTGTTTATGAACGTATCATTGTGATAACATTCACTTTTCTTGGCACAACTTACTTCCATTTAAGTTATCGTAAAACGATAAACCTATACATTCTGTAAATTTTAAATTTCTGTATTATTTTACTATTGACAAAGAATTTTGTCCATGCTTTATCGGATTTATTTTCTAAGAATAATAACTTATTAACTCTTAACTATGTAAACTCTTTTCACTAATAATGACGCCATCTTCATCCGCATAGACATATTCATTTGGATTCCATTCTACTTGTCCAAAGTGCAATGAAATATTTCGTTCTCCTTTTCCTTCTTTCACACTTCTATTTGGCATCGTTCCTAATGCTAAAATACCAATATTAATATTCTTTAGTTCACTAGAATCACGAACATACCCATTCACAATAATTCCTGCTAGCTTTCTTTCTTCCGCAATAGCTGCCAAATTATCACCGAGTAACGCACAATTCGTAGACGCTCCGCCATCAACAACTAATACTGTTCCTTCTGGTAATGTTTGCAATCCTTCCTTCACTAGTACATTATCATCTTTCACTTTTACAGTTGCAATTTTTCCGTAGAATTGTTCTTTCTTCCCAAAAGACCGAAAAGACTGTCGACATATTTGTAATTCCTTTTCAAATTCATCACATAAATCAGTAGTTTTCCACATCTTGTTCCCTCTTTTCCTTTTTCTTTCTACATAACATATTCTTGGCTTATTATCGTTTCCCTGTCTAATATTGCAATAATTTGTATGTGCGGGAAAAGGATACAAAAACTATTGCCTTAAGAAGCTACCTTTATTATAATCTATTTCACAGATTAAATTCAGAATATTAAAAATTAATCAAGTGAAGAAGGAGGGATTTTATGCAAATACAAACTGAGGCAAAAAAACAACCTAGTAAACAAAAGTTTAAAATGCCTGATGCGTACGTA
This sequence comes from Bacillus sp. MYb78, assembly GCF_002975115.1. Lineage (NCBI taxonomy): Bacteria > Bacillati > Bacillota > Bacilli > Caryophanales > Bacillaceae > Bacillus > Bacillus sp. MYb78. The sequence goes on along the minus strand of NZ_PCOB01000010.1, from coordinate 99,833 downwards.
CTACTATTTTTTATTGCCTTACTTTGCGCCATTGCTACGTACTTCGTTCCTGCTGGAGAATTTAAAAGGGTTACAAACGGGACCGTTACAACGACAATACCAGGTAGCTACCATTCTGTTCCGCAATCACCCGTAGGATTTGTTTCTTTTTTTACCGCTATTGAAAAAGGAATGACACTTGCTGCTCCTATTATCTTTCTAATTTTATTTACAGGTGGAGCTATTGCAATTCTTGAAAAAACAGGTGCTCTTGACGGTTTAATCTATCATGTTATTAACAAATTTCGGAATCAGCAATTACTTTTCATTTGTATAGTTGCTGCGCTCTTTTCTATTCTTGGAACGACTGGTATTATCGTTAACTCAGTTATCGGTTTTATCCCCATCGGTATCATCGTTGCACGCACGTTAAAATGGGACGCTATCGTCGGTGTAGCAATTATTTATTTAGGCACTTATGCTGGTTTTAATGCTACTATTTTATCTCCCTCACCTTTAGGCATTTCACAAAAGATCGCAGAACTTCCGATGTTTTCCGGGATTGGTTTACGCACCGCAATCTATATATCTTTTTTACTTGCCACTATCCTTTATATTAATTGGTATGTAAAGCGCTTGAAAAAATCGAATAAAGGAAGCATTCTTGGCGACAACTGGTTTCCAAGTAACGCTCTTTCAAGCGAAAAAGAAACAGAGAAAAAAGAAGTTCCTTGGACGATACGTCATAAATTAATTTTACTCGTTTCAGCTTTATCGTTAATTGTATTTTTAATAGGCGCTTTTCGTCTACATTGGACGGACGCAGAAATGACCGCTACTTTTATTTTCATAGCAATTACAGCCGGAATAATAGGTGGTATGAAAGCAAACGATATCGCTTCTACTTTTCTAGCAGGTTGCCAAAATCTCATATACGGTGCTTTAATCGTCGGAATGGCTCGTTGTATTTCAGTCATTTTAGAACAAGGCAAATTACTTGATACAATCGTTAACCAACTCGCACAAGCTCTTGAAGGACAAAGCCCTGTATTTGGCGTTATCGGTATGTACGTAAGTAGTGCCGCATTACATTTCCTTATTTCATCCGGGACAGGAGAATCGGTTATTTTTATTCCGATATTAGCTCCATTAGCTGATTTCATGCACATTACACGCCAAGTTACAGTACAGGCTGTTATGCTTGGGGAAGGTGTAGTAAACTGCTTAAATCCAACTTCTGGTGTTTTAATGGGCGTTCTCGCAGCGAGCGGGATTTCTTATGGAAAATGGATTCGTTTCATGGCTCCACTTGCACTCATTTGGTTTATCATTGGACTTGTTTTTCTTATTGTTGGGGTGAATATTGAGTGGGGACCGTACTAAAATACCCATATATAATTAACTTGTTAAAATATCTATCCTATTCTCCTCTTCAATCCTATAAAAATCATTTATTCTAGTAAAAATATAAGAAGGGATTGATCATAATGATCAATCCCTTCTATCAAAATATAATACCTTTAAAAATCTTAGTTCCAAATTTTATTTACCCATTCAGGATGATCAATAAAAGGATTGCGGTTATGTTGATATTTTGTAAAAATCACTTCATTACGCTTTCGCTCTAAATCATCGACCGGGTCTTGTTCATTCCATTTTAATAAAACCGATTGTTTCCCCATGTATGGATCTTTATTGTTATTCACTTTTTCATTTAGTTCTAAATCTATTTCGCCGTTGTCCCCCTCGTAACGAACAGCCATATAAAACAGCATTCTAGCAATATCTCCTTTTACACTATCACGAGGTTCCCAAGAATCACTATCATATTTACATTCTGTCGCTTCAGAATGATTCACACCACCATTATCAAAATCTAAATTCCCTCGTGAACTATTTACAGATACATCCGTCGCTCTTAAATGATGTAGATCTGTTCCAGGTCCTGCAGTCGTTCCAAAGTCACCGTGAGATTTTGCCCAAACATGCTCACGGTTCCAGTTATTTACTCCTGATCCATTCGTAAGCTTCCCTTGCGAACGACCAGTATATAAGAGTATCACATTATTTTTATTATTTGGATCTTCATCAGTATCTCTTAGTGCTTCCCAAACCGCACTGTATGATAACTTTGTATGATTATCAATAATATTATGCAGTTCCTTCTTTAATTCTAAGCCCGTTTTTCCTATTGCGTTATTATAATATGTATCGTCATAACTTTTTACAATAATCTCTTGTGCTGATGCAGAAGCTACTTCACCGTGTATAGTATCTGTGAATGATAGAGATGCAGAACCTAAAATAAAAAATGAAGATAGCGTAATCATAGCAATCTTTGTATTTCGAAACTTCATATACCCATTCCCCTTTAAAATATAATTTGAAGCTACTAACTAAAAAATGCTTTCTCCCCCCAAAACTTTTAGAAACCCATACCCACCCTTTTCTTTTTATTTAATACAAAACTCTATTGAGTTTATATCATTTCCAAACTTTTTGTTTATCTACTTTCCAAACAATTTTACTTTTAACAAGAAATATCCTTCTCCCGTAAAGATTATTAAAATATTCTTTACAATTAAAAAGTAGTTTAATATTAACTTATAAATTTAAATTTATTTATGCAATAATGCATATTTGATAAATACTTAAAAAAACAGTTTGAATAAAAAGCATTCAAAGAAAACCGTGCCACAAAACAGATAAAGTGAAACTTTAATCAGTGGGATTTCGTTCCTCCCTCACCTAACTTCTTTGCTTCCGCTGAATTTTGAGGTGGTGGTCTTACTGCCCGGCAAATAGCGGGATAAAAATCAAGATGATAGCTCGACTTTTCCTTTTTCCATAACTGTCTTTATTTTTGTGTAAAACCTTTCTTTCTCTGAATAATACGTACAAAAATAGATTGGATACCATGTAGGCACCAATCTATTTTAATTAAAGAAACTGTGTCAATTCTGAGTTCACAATACGTTGTGCAGTAATGATAACACTGTCAGCTGTTAGTCCATAAACACTATATAGTCCACCAGGTTGATTAGGAACAATTTGAACTTCATATTCAAATGCTTGTCCAAGAGCAGGATGAACTAAACTTAGAGTTGCAAAAGTAGAAGCATTAGAATTTACATTGAAGTTTACCTGTTCAATTAATACTAATGAACCGTCAAGTCTAAAAACTCTAGCTACTCCAGTAAGTGGGCCCGCAGTACGGTTAAGGATTTTTACCCTAACTCTATTTGCATTAGCAGGTTGATTTCCTACGTTTTCAATTGGTCCTGTAGTAAGAGCCATATAACATCACCTCCATTATATTATTATGATATTCAACGGTATATATTGATGTTATAGTTTAATTACCCAATTTATTTTAAATAAAAAAGCTTGTTTCTTATATTTTCTATAAGAAACAAGCTTTTCTTTTTCAACTACCATTCCTAAGACAAGTTTATCCGTCTCGAAAACATTTACAGTTACTTGACGTTTATGCTGGAACAGAACTACTACTATTTACTTTGCATTGAACCTATATATTTTTTAACTACTTCATATACATATTCTTGATTTGCCGCTGCTGTATTTGGGTTGTATTTCCCACCGTTTGTTTTATTATTAGATAATACTCGAATCCCTAAAAACGGGACGTCATAAGCTTTTGCGATTTGAGCTGCAGCAGCTCCTTCCATTTCTTCTACAGATGTACCGTATTTTGTATGGAACCACTTAATTCTATCAACTTCGTTATTCCAAACGTCTGCTGAACCAATCGTACCTTCAACTACTTTACCTTTTGTATATTTATCTTTCACTGCATGAGCCGCTGCAAGTAATTCCTTATCTCCTTCGTAGTATCGGATTTTCTCAGCATTTGGATCTTCTCCTGCACTTCCTTCAGAAGCCATTAAGTCCATAGATATCCATTTTGTCGGCTCAATTCCTTTGTTCTCATCCATATTGGTCGTTTTTAATGAACCTATATTTGCAACTTGTTTTCCTAACACAATATCAAATACATTTAAATTTGGATCATGTCCACCTGATGTTCCTTGGTTAATAATTGCTGTAGGTTTATATTTTTCAATAGCCACCGCTGTAGCAGCTGCTGTATTCTCCATTCCTTTACCTGTTTTCGCAACGATTACAGGATAATTGTCGACAGTTCCTTTATAAAATACAAAAGTTCCAGACTTTTCTTCTTTCACATTTTTTAGCCTTTTCGCAAACTTTTCTGCTTCTATCGGCATTGGCCCTTGAATTAAGATTGGTTTTTGATTGCTTTTTGCCTCAACTTGTTTCGGACTCGCATCACATCCCGCAAGTATCGAGAATGACAATGCAACAGTAGTTACTAGGGCAGCACATTTTTTCAACATATTCTTCTTCATAAATAATCTCCTCTTTCTCTTGTTGTTTTCTATACTCGATGCATTTGGTCCAAACAAAAAAAGTTCTAGAAATTGTAGAAGAATCTCTACTTTCTAGAACTACGGTAGTCAAAGTTAATTAAGCACATGCAAAATTATAAATCGGTAGCGCACATTACATAGAGCGCCCGAATACTTTAACCCGTAGTCCAGTTCTTTCATTGGGAACTAGGTAGAAACGCTCGGACCATATTACCGAGTATATACGAGTGATGTTATTCAAAATTATTATATGGATAATATAACAAACTACTAGTATATGCGCAAGAAAAAAGTGAACATTTTCAATTAAATAACTCAAAATGTTCGTTTTTAAATGAAAATAGGATAAAAAACCTATCTCTTAACAGATTTTTTTCATTTAAAAATTTTATATACTAAACTAGATTCCCACTCAACAACCAATCTTTTACAAGCAGTTTCTTTCTTTCCCAACTTCCTCACCTAATTTTGATGTAAAAGCCTTACTGCCCTGGATAAAATGTGCTTCCATCCAATTCACAATTATTTCTTCCAACTCTGGATGAAGTGGCTTTCCTGCCCCTTCTTCATAATTCTTTTTAAACTCTAATGCTTTAAATTCACCTTCAAAACTTTTTAAACTATGATCCATATTTTTTACTACACGTACTTCAGAATCACCCTTCACATACTCACCGATCCGCTTCGCTCTTTCAGGGTCAGCCTGAATATCTTTATCACCAGCAATAGCTAGTACTGGACATGTTACTTGTTGTAAGTCTTTATAGATGTCATGCTGAAAATGCTCTCTAAACCACTTTGCATTCATCGGTTTAAAACCAACTTTAATCGTATCTTTTTCTGTGTTCATCATTTTCTCTTTTATTTTTTCCATCTGTTTTTCTCCGCGTTTCTCTACATTAAGAAGACGCATTAGTTTTCCTTTTATTCCTTTCTGCTCTTTTAGTTCTTTATAAGCAATTTCTCTTTGTCTTTTTGTAGCTTCTTCTAATGATTCTGCAGCTCCTGTAATAAGTATGAGTCCATTAACTGGTGTTCTTGCGTTTACTACAGTGGCTAACATACACCCTTCACTATGACCAGCTAAAATGATATTTTCTGGATCAACAAATGGTTGTTCTTTTAAATACGTTATCATGGCCTCTATATCACTAACTAAATCCCACATTCCAGTCTTCAGAATTTCTCCGTTACTCTTTCCTACTCCGCGCTTATCGAAACGGAGCGTCACTACTCCAAGTTGCGCCATTACATGTGCTAAATCTTTATATATGTTCGACTCAAGCTTTAGCGGTACTATCGTTCCATCACGATCAACTTCTCCAGATCCAGCGATAATTACAACAGCAGCATGCTTCCCACCAGCTTTTGGCTTTGTAATCGTACCTTGCAAAGTTAATTCACTTTTTACCGCTACTTCATATTCATCAAAGATCATTATATTAATCCTCCTTCTATTCCGTTATATCTAATTTGAATTTCAAACTCGCTATTATATTTTTGTACTCTCTTACATCTTTCATCGGAACGAAAGCCGGGTTCTCTGCAATGCTTTGTAGCATGCTTCGCTTTATAATCTCTTCATTTCTAACTGTTTTAGCACCAAGTGGAAATTCTGCAAACCATCCATCAATCGCATCAAAATAGGAATCGCCGTGTAAATGCAGGCTATTTACTGTGAAGCTATTCGTACAAACCGCTGCATATTTCCGTAGCATTTCTAATGAACCTTCAAAATTCCCTTGCATGCAATATACTTGTGCAGCAGCATAGTATACTTTTAAAGTCATATTGGGATGTAACGTTTCTAATTCATATATATCTATTAACATAAAAGCTCTATTCAAAATTACCTCTACTTTTTCAGCGCTTGAAGCATTTACTACTACATAATTCGGTATTGTCCCAACGAGTTGTATTAAATGTTGATACATACTAATTTGCATCACTTCATTTGCCTTCTCAGTATTTCCAAGCATTTGATACGCCTGTGCGATTAGATCTTCCTCTGGAAAGTTAGGACGTATCGTTTCGCCAAGTAATTGAAGCACCTCATTTGGTCTATTGAGTATAAGATAGCAAGTTGCTTGAAACGATGCCGCCTCTTTCACAAGAGAAACATCGTCACTTTCTTCCTGCACTCTGCTAAAGAGATTCATTGCCTCTTCTAAAATTTCAATTCCTCTATCCGTGTCCTCTGTTAACATGTGATGATTAATAAAAAGTATTCCTATTTGAATTAATAATGGAAAACAAGAATAATATTTTTTGATTATTCCCCTGCACTCCATCATTACTTCATCAAACGGTTCTTCACTAAAAGCTTCGGCTAGTCGATGATATAAATTTTTAATATCTTCCTGCTCCATTTGTGGTGTATAACTAATTAGTTCATCTATACTAATGTTAAAGTATGATGCTAATAGTGGTAAAAATGTAATATCCGGATAACTCTGCCCCGTCTCCCATTTGGAAACAGATGCCTTCGTAATACCGATATACGCCGCTAACTCTTCCTGCGTAATTCCCTTTTCTTTTCTCTTATTCGCAATGATTTTATGAATATGAATCTCTCTCACTGTATCACCTCATACTTTTATTATATGTTTTATATTTCACACAAAATATGGATTTAAATTCGACTTTCATTTACAAAATCAACTGTTAGGAAACATCTGTCTAAAATCAAAGGCAGGAACATATTTGATATGTTCCTGCCTTTTTAATGTCGGTACCGATACATAGCCATCTAGCTAAGATTTTGAAGTGCTTCAAAATCAAACATTTCATCTCATCACAGTTTTCTATGGGAATCCAGTGAACAACTTATTTACATAATTTTCGATATTGGAAGTAAATTTAAGTTGTTTTTAAAGTAGGTATACCTAGTAGAAATTGTTGAATTGTGCCCATTTGTTAAAGTTTAATTTTCATTATACTTTTTGTACTGAGTCCAGTGCTTTTTTTAATTCATCTGATTTTTGAGTGCCGATTACTACTGTGTTATATTGCAACTTTAACTCTATACCTTTATTTCCATTCATGTTATAGGCTTTTTCATTCTTAAGGTTAAAACGAATTCCCCATCCTCCAAATCGTTTTATTGGACTGTAAGTAATGCATTCATAATGGTGTATATCTTTGAAAAGGTACTGCTTATATTGAAAATGAAAAGGAACAAAGCGGACATAAAGACCTTTTTCACGGACCTCAATGATCAGTTTCAATACTCCAAGCATTAATACAGGAAAGGCAATCCCGAACAACAACCACATAACAATTAAGACACCATTAGAAGCTGGTTTATCTCCAAACGGGATATCAAGAATAATTTGTTGAATAAATCCATACCACATCAGCATGGAGATCCCTAATATGAGTATCCATACCCAAATTGGGGATCGCTGAACCTCACGAAAGATTACTTGTTCTTGTTGTTTCATTAATGATTATAACCTCCTAAAAGGTTTATTTTTTCTCACTCATTTTAAGCCGTTTTGCACTTCCAAAAAATGCGCTCCCAATTATGAATATAACGGAAGAAAGATACATTGTTATCCCTGAGTATTTATTATCAAAAATTGTGAAATTAAGTAAATTAATGAACATCATCAATATAAGTGCTATGTACAATCCATTAATATATTTCATTTATCCCCCCCTTTACTTTTTTTGAAAACCCCTATGTGATAAATAATGGTTTCTAAAGGTATTATTCAGAATGCCCTTTTCCCTATTTTACCATTTTATAGAGTTGATATGTTGTTTGTTTTCGGTTGAATATTGTATACACACTCGGTTAACATAACGTCTCATGATCAGTAGCAAGAAAAAAGGATAATCCGTCCTCATAATGGACTAATTATCCTATAAATCTTTATCTAAATTTAATAAAACAAGAACTTCTTTTCCTATGTATATTTACTTCGTTACCTCTCCAAACTGCGCTCTCGTCACTTTCGCCAAGTCATCTACTTTAAGCTCAATTTGTATACCAATTTTCCCGCCGCTTACTATCATCGTTTCAAGTGATTGGGCACTTTCATCAATACATGTAGAAAATAACTTCTTCATTCCGACTGGTGAACAACCACCACGAATATATCCTGACACTTTCGTAATATCTTTCACAGCAATCATTTCAATCTTCTTTTCACTTACTGCTTTTGCGGCAGCTTTTAAATTTAGTTCCTCATCTACCGGAATAATAAACACATGATAATTTTTACTATTCCCTTGAGCGATTAACGTTTTATATACTTCTCTCACTTCTCGTCCAATTTTCTCGGCTACTGATACGCCATCAATTTTCCCATCGTCTGGATCATATGACATCATCGAATATTCAATTTTTTCTTTATCTAATATTCGCATCGCATTTGTTTTATCTTTTTTCATAACGTTCTCCTTAAAAGGTTATTTCATATTATTAAGTTTTATTATACACCCTTTTCCATTTCTCCTACATAACTTCACGTATATTTCAAAACTAAAAATATTGATAATTCAAAAATCATCTGATATAATTTGGAAAAACTTATGTTAAGGAGAGATTTGTAATGCGAAATTTTAATACTTCTTTCCAACTTCATCATCATACGTAACGCCGTGTATCCGAAGAAAAATTTTTCTTCGTGGGTACAGGGCTTTTCCTGTTGACCCACGAAGCGTTCATAAAGCTATGTGGGTATTTTTATACCTGCATAGCTTTTTTTAATTTAAAAAAGGAGTGATTACAATGGAAATGAAAAATGTAAAAGGCACGAAAGACTATTTACCAGAGGAGCAAGTGCTGCGAAATAAAATTAAAAGGGCTTGTGAAGATACGTTTGAACGATACGGATGCAAACCGTTAGAGACACCAACGTTAAATATGTATGAGCTTATGTCTTACAAGTACGGCGGTGGCGATGAAATATTAAAAGAAATATATACGCTAAAGGATCAAGGAAAACGCGACCTTGCCTTACGATACGATTTAACCATTCCATTCGCAAAAGTCGTGGCGATGAATCCGAATATTCGCCTCCCTTTTAAACGTTATGAAATTGGGAAAGTATTTCGAGATGGGCCAATTAAACAAGGGAGATTCCGTGAATTTATACAATGCGACGTTGATATAGTCGGTGTAGAATCCGTCATGGCAGAAGCTGATCTTATGAGCATGGCGTTTGAACTATTCCGAACGTTAAACTTAGAAGTAACGATTCAATATAATAACCGAAAATTATTAAACGGTATTCTCGAGTCCATTAACATCCCTACTGAACTAACGAGTGACGTCATTTTATCATTAGACAAAATCGAAAAGATTGGGATTGATGGTGTACGAAAAGATGTATTAGAGCGCGGAATTTCTGAAGAAATGGCTGATACAATATGTAATACTGTATTATCTTGTCTAAAGCTTACAATTGCTGACTTTAAAGAAGCTTTCAATAACCAACTCGTTGCCGATGGCGTAAACGAATTACAACAATTACAGCAATATTTAATCGCTCTCGGAATAAATGAAAATACGATATTCAATCCGTTTTTAGCAAGAGGACTCACAATGTATACAGGGACTGTATATGAAATCTTCCTAAAAGATGGCTCAATTACATCTAGCATAGGTAGTGGCGGCCGTTACGATAACATTATCGGAGCATTCCGTGGTGATAATATGAACTATCCAACAGTCGGTATTTCATTCGGTTTAGACGTTATTTATACAGCACTATCGCAGAAAGAAACAATCTCATCTACAGCGGATCTATTTATCATCCCACTCGGGACAGAATTACAATGCTTACAAATTGCCCAGCAATTACGTTCTACCACTTCCTTAAAAGTTGAACTTGAACTAGCAGGACGCAAATTAAAACGTGCCCTTAATTATGCCAATAAAGAGAATATCCCTTATGTGCTTATCATTGGTGAAGACGAACTTAGTACAGAAACCGTTATGCTGCGAAATATGAAGGAAGGTAGTGAGGTGAAGGTCTCCCTTTCTTCTTTAAGTAGTTATTTATAATACGAACCACCCTCGTTTGGGTGGTTTTTCTATTTTATAGAACAAGAAACAATTAGTTAACATAAAAAGATTATATTCAACTAAAAACCACAAGTATTTAATATCCAATCACCTATTATTTTTGGTAATATACAGATATGGATTGTTTTAGGAGGGTTCACTTTGAAAACTTACATACAAGCACTAAAGTGGATCACAGGAATCTATCATCTTTTATTAATTCCTTGTTATTATTTATTTCCAAGTCTTGTTAACCTAGATGGATTACCTTTACTACTATTGATTGCTTTACATATCACTACTATTTTATTAGCTAAAAAAGCAGGGATGAATACGTACGCTCATTATATAGGTATTATCGTTACTCTAGTTGCCTTCTTTCCTTATATAGAAATCCTTCTACATATTATAGCAGCCATTTTTCTTTTATTAGATGCTGTTTCTATGAATGCAAAAGAAGTGTATGATTCATAGATGGATAAAATGAAACTTTAATCCATAGAGTTTTGAGATAGGTCGGCAAAAAGGATTTACTTTTTAAGTAAACCTTTTTTTCATTTTTAATTACTTTCCTTACTCAAGACTAATAAAAGAATATTCTGTTTAATTTTTATAAATTTCTAAATATTTATAATACATTCGAATTAACATACATTTTAGTTATGTAAAAAATCTAAGTTTTAAGGAGATGAATCCATGCTTAAAAAGTTGGTAGCAGGTGCATTATTAACTGTTTCGTCGTTAACTGGAGGAATGGGATTAGTATCAGCTAGTACCGAAAAAGATTATACGATTTCCTCTTTCGAATATGTAACTGTAGATGAAAAGACTGTTGATTCGTTTAACAAATTGAGTGCTCCATTAAATGAAGACGTAAAAATAACGTTAGTTCTACCGAAACAAAATCAAAATGGTGACTGGTTATCTTATGGATTTTCGAGCAAAGAAAGTTTAGAGGCTTTTATTGAAAAAGATAAACAAAGGTTGAATAATTCAATCACTCCCCTTGGTGTTGGAGGAAGCGGACCTGGTAGTACAGACTTCTATAAACGCACAAATCAAGGTAGCGAGTATTTTTCTCTAAGTAGCGGTTATAAAAACTTGTCTGCTAGTTGGCAAAATCAAATTGTTTCTGTACGTACAGCATCCCCTACCGCTAGCTATTCAACAACACTATGGGAACGTACTTCAACTGAAGGATATGGAAAAGGTGTTGTTTTTAAACATGCTGATTGGTATGGTCAAATTGCAAACTTAAATAACTTTCCAACTTCAGCAGTTGAAGTTAAAAAGTAAAAATATAGAAATAAAAGGTGTTTTCACGTATGGAAACACCTTTTATTTCTACAACTATTTCACATATCTCATCTATACCAATTTCAACTCTTAATTATTATCTTTCTTATTCCTACTCTCCAAAACCTTCTCCATATTATGAGTTGCCCACTCCATCATTAATAAAATCATTGGACGTAGTGATTCACCAAGCTCAGTTAATGAATATTCTACTTTTGGCGGCACTTCACGGTATACTTCGCGATGTATGATGCCATCTGCTTCAAGTTCTCTCAGCTGCAGTGTTAACATTCTTTGTGTGATATTTGGTTTTAATCTTTTTAATTCATTAAACCGCTTTGTACCATCTAATAAATGATACAAAATTACCCCTTTCCATTTCCCTCCAATCACCTCAACCATAGCTTCAACTGGACAAGAATATTTATTTAAAAATGGGTAATTTATATTATTTTCGTTTGGACAATCCATAATAAATCCCTTCCCTTAACATTAGTATCTTTTTTGATACTATACCACATAAATGTGCGTACTTGTATCTATGTTACTTTAAAAATATAATTTACTTACAAAAATAAATTCATGAAAAGAGGAACTTTTATGACAAATACAAAAGAAATTACAAAAGAAAAAATTATGGAGGCTTTTCATTTCAGACATGCATGTAAAGAATTCGATCCTATGCACAAAATTTCAGAAGAGGATTTCAAATTCATTTTAGAAACAGGCAGATTATCTCCTTCTTCTTTTGGATATGAACCTTGGAAATTTATTGTCGTACAAAATAAAGAATTAAGAGAAAAACTACAACCGTATTCATGGGGCGCTGGTGGGCAACTTGCAACAGCTAGTCATTTTGTTATTGTTCTTTCAAGAAACATTAAAGATATGCATTATGATGCAGAGTATATTAAATATATGATGAACGATATTATTGGATTGCCTGAAGACACTCAAAAAATTAGATATGAATTCTTCAAAAAGTTCCAGGAAACAGATTTTAACTTATTACAATCCGATCGTGCTGTATTTGATTGGGCATCTAAACAAACTTATATTGCTTTAGGTAATATGATGACGAGTGCAGCTCAAATCGGTATTGATTCTTGTCCAATAGAAGGATTTGATAAAGAGGAAGTAGATTCTTTACTTCGTCAAGAAGGCATTATACAAGGCGATAATCTTGAAGTATCAGTTATGGTTGCCTTTGGTTACCGTAAAGAAGAGCCAAAGCGTGATAAAACAAGACAGACTATGGATACAATTGTTGAATGGATTAAGTAATATAGCACAGACAAATAATGCTCCTAATAGCTGTATACTCATACTAAAGAAGAATCAATTGTTTTCTTACGTATGAATTTGGTTTTTCATGGAAAGATATGTTAGTATGTATACAGTTTGAGTGCTCTATTTTTAGAGTCGAACAGGAGGAGAATGAATATGTCTGATATTGAAGTTGGCGAAGTGTTTACACTTAGTGATGAGAATAATGAGGATCAGGAAGTAGAAGTACTTGGAGCAATGGATGTCGAAGGTGCAGAATATATTGCAGTTGCCTTTGTTGAAGATATCCAAACAGAAACTGAGGAAGACATTGATATTTTCTTTTTAAAAGTAGAAGAAGATAATGAGTTTTCATACATTGAAAATGATGAAGAGTTTGATAAAGTATCTGCTGCTTTTGATAAGATTTTAGATGAACAAGAACAAGAGTAAACACGAGGGGGGATGCATATCCACCCTCTTTTTTTTACTCATCACTCATTCAGTGATTTATGCAGTAACTCCAGTACATCTTTCATCGCAAAAGGTCCATCTTTTTTAACATGCTCCGCAAATTCTGAAACGAGACGTAATGTTCTCACACTTTCGATTGGATGTTCTCCTGATGCACTTTCAGCTGAAAGCATAACTGCATTCGTCCCGTCCAGTACAGCTTGAAACACATCAGTCACCTCTGCCCTTGTTGGAATAGAATGATCTACCATAGATTGAAGCATTTGTGTTGCTGTAATGACATATGTATTCGTTCGATTACATTCCTGAATCATCATTTTCTGTAAAAGCGGAATGAATTGATACGGTAACTCTACTCCTAAATCGCCCCTTGCAATCATAATTCCATCTGCTTCTTTACATATATCTTGAAAATTCTCGATTGCTTCCATCGTTTCTATTTTTGCAATTAAATTAGGTGACGTTTCTTTATACTGTTGTATAAAATCTCGTATTTCTTTTATATGACTAGGTTTTCTTACGAAAGAACATGCGATAAAATCAACATTCTCCTCTAAAAGAAACTGAATATCTTTTTTATCTTTCTCTGTAATAGCTGGTAAACGAACAGCCACATCTGGTAAATTAACTCCTTTATGAGATGAGATATTGCCACCTGTTTTTACCTTCGTTTCTATTTTGTCCGTACTTATCTTTCCAACAATTAATTCAACTTCTCCATCATTAATTAAAATTCTACTGCCTACTTTCACATCATTCGCAATTCCTTCATAATCAACACTCGCTTCTGTATTACTCCCTGTAACTGGTTGTGTATGTAAAATAAAAGAATCTCCTGCCTGAAGTGTAATTTGCCCTCCCTTCACTTCACCTAATCTTATTTTAGGTCCTTGTACATCACCCAAAAATTTAATAGAGTCATCTAATGATTTCACTAAACGAATGATGTCTTTATGACTTTCATGCGTGCCATGCGATAAATTCAGTCGAACAATTTTCATACCATTCTTTATTAACTGTGCTAATGTTTCTTTATTATTACTTGCGGGTCCAATTGTACAAATTCGATCGATTGTCATTTTTGTCACCATCCTTTTTTTAATAAGTTTCCCATATGAACTTAAAAATAATAGAGATTCTGACATGAATAGATTTAAATTTACATGAATTTCATAAAATTAAACCTGTATCCCTTGCTGGCTAAGCATTAGAAGATATATTCGCTTTTTTTGCAAATGAAGACATGTTGAATCGAAAGTAAAAGAAAAGTTAAGTATGGGATAAACCATTGAGAGTTTCGAAATTTTCATATATTGTATGAATTGAGTTCGAACTCAAAAATTTAAAAAGGTGGGAAAATTAGTGAATATGAAAAAATCTTTATCGGTGACAACTTTAGGGTTAGCGGTTTTAGGTTTTGGTTTTACTAATAACGCAAGTGCTTCAGAGGTCAATACTGTAGACAGGCAGCCCGTTTTAGTTGACTTTGATACAATTCAATCAACAAAAACATCTAGTGTTCCTAGTTTGACTGTTGCAGCTGCACCTAAGAATGACTCTAACATTAGCGTATATACTCCCTTTTTTGGTAACCCATATGCAGTTGCTAAATCGAAATCAACTACGACCGAAGACTATGTTTATGCAAAAGCAAGAACTTTCAATGGCGATGGCTCATTAGTAAATACGAAAAGTAATAGTGCAAAAAAATCATCCTTTGTCAGTGCTACAGCGACCAACACAAGCGTTTATTATGGAGATGATTACGCTATCGGTAATCATACCTATAAATTAAGTGGTTATAATGATGTGAATCACGAAACAAAAGCCTTCTGGTAAGAAAGAGAAAAAAGATATGCATCTTGCATATCTTTTTTCTCTAATACTTTACATATATTGAGGTGCTATTTATGAAACAAATATATATTATTATCGGTGTTTTACTCATTTCATTACTTACAATTTATATTTTGTTCAATACTTCAATCATACAACCTCATCCACCTTCTAAAGAAAATAAGAGAGGGCAACAAACCAATACTATTTCTTACGGATTGAAGGATAATCAAGGCCAACATATTAACAACGGTAGTACAATTACTAGTGAGGATAATAAAATTAATGTATCATTATCATTCGTACATACTATTAACGAAAACCGAAAATATGGATTAATTGTTCTAGAAGATTACGAACAAAAACCTTTTAAAATAGAAGATACTACTAATGAAATATCACACTATTTTTTTGATATGAAGCCAAACAGTTCAATGACTACGAAAATCTCTTTACACACTTCTCCTAATGCAAGTGAATTAACCTTTTTAATAATTAAAAAACCTGAATACAAATTAAAAGATAATAACTTAAATAAAGCAGCCATTTTAGAAGATATTCTAAGTATGCGATACTCAATGCGTCTTCCTCAGAAAGAAAGCGAAAAAATAAAACTCTCCCATATAGATCCAGATGCTATTTTAAAAGATGGTCTTTACGAACCATTATTTGTTACGAACCGTGAAGAGAACTTACAAACTGTCTTCTTTGAAAAGGAAGGCAAGCAATTAACCCTATCAAACGGTAATGAAACGAATGATGAAATGACTTACGCAATCGTGGCTTTTAAAGATTGGAAACAAGTTGAAATATTTAACAATAGAAAAGTCGTTTATACTAAAGTTGCACCTGAAACGAGGCAAATCTTTAATTTCATATTGCCTTCAGTGGATCAGGAAAGTAATTTTCAACTCGTCGCTTTTCCATTTCCTTATAAAGTTAGCGAAGAAGATTATATCAGTCAACAAGCATTTAGTTCCTTTCGCATCGTAATTGAAAATGAAAATAAATAAGTTATACTGTGCACAGTATAACAACCAAAAAAGCCTACTGACACGAGTAGGCTTTTGAAACTACGAAAGTTTCGTCAATAACTGATTTAAATCTTTTTTCGTTTTCGTCGTTAAAGATTTCATTTTATTAATATCGATTTTTTCTTTCTCCGCTCCTACAATTAACGGATACATACTTTGACCGATTGTTTTAGAATCCGTCGGATGTGATGCCTCTAGCTCTTTTTCAATTACATCCCACTTTTCATTAATTTGTTTGCCAAGCTTATTCACTGTTTCCAATTTCGGATTAGCAGCTAACTGCTTGTCCAAGCTATCAATTAATGCTACAACTTCTTTAACATTCGTTTTCACAGCAACACTTTTCTTCGGATCTTTCGTTGTCTTTCCGTTATTGTTTGTACTTGTGCTTTGATCTGTTGTTTTCCCACTAGTCGTTTGATCATTCGTTTTTCCTGTCGTCTCTTTTTCTTTTGTTTTTACATTCTCGTTTTGAGTTGACGTTTTGCCATTACTTTCTGTTCCTGATGATTCTTTCGTATTTTTTGCATCCTTATCTGTTTTTTCATTTGAAGAAGTATTTGTTTCTTTTTCAGTATCTTTCGTTGTTTTTGACGCTTCATCTGCACTTGTCGTTTTTGCTTCTCCATCATTTTGCGCAGTTACTTGCTCTTTCTTTTCCGTTTCTTTATCTGCTGAAGGACTACAAGCTGCCATAGTAAGCATTGTACCAATTGTTATCGATGCGATAGCGACCTTTTTCATTTTCATATAAATCCCCCTATGTTTTACATAATTTATCCTCCCCTTTACGATTCGATTCCCCCTTAAAAAATCCCTTTTCATACGAATTATCATCTTTCCGACAGTAATCTTCATAATAATACGTACAAAAACTGATAAACTCATTTTAATATTCGAGTTTCTTCTACTTCATTTTTCTACTCGCAAGTAAAAGAAAAAGAGTATATTGTCACATTAAGAATTACTATCTTCATATGACGATATACTCTTCTATCAAATTTTTATCTTTCTTGACATTTTATTTATACAAAAAAATAAAATTTTCTTTCGTTTTTTGTTTCTCAACATTTGTTAACATAATATTTTTATGAATAACCACCATTCGAGTGAATGACTTGCCCAGTAACCCATTTCGCTTCTTCACTTACTAAAAAAGAAATTAAGCGCGCAGCATCCACCGGTTCTCCTACTTTACCTTGCGGGAACTTCCATACTAAATGATGCTTCAGCTCCTCTGTAATCCATCCTGTATTCGTCGGTCCTGGATCTACAGCATTCACTGTAATCCCCTTCTCCATCGCAACTGGTGCTACTGACTTTGTAAATGCTTCAATTGCCCCTTTCGTTGCTGCATATGCTAGTTCATCTGGCATTGGACCTACTGACTGTCCTGAAGTAAGATTAATAATACTCCCGCCCGTTTTAAGTGAATAATGTTTTATAAACAATGAACTTAATAGCATAGTAGCCCGAACATTAACTGTATAATGTTTATCCAACTGCTCTACATCTAATTCCTCAATTCTCGTATGAGTAGAATATACTGCATTATTAACTAGAATAGATGGATCACCTAACCGTTCTGATACCATATAAAACAAACGATTTGGCGAATAAGACTGCGATAAATTGATTTCTGCCATTTCACATCGTACATCGTAACTTTCAATTTCCTTTTTCAGCAAAAAGGGTTCTTGATCACTCATTCCCCATGGCATCGCTTTATCATACTTTGGCCAGTACGTGAAAAAAATGTCTATCCCCTTTTGAGCAAGCACCTTGCATACAGCTGCACCAATTCCATTCAGACGAGTTGCCCCTGTTACAATTGCTATTTTCTTCACCTTTTTCTCCTCCATCTATACACAGATCCTCTGCATGAATACAGAGGATCTATCTTCTTATTGAATATTTGACAGTATACGTTCAGCACCTAATTTTAACATTTTAATAAAGATATAATTTACAATCGTAAACATTACAAATAAAACGATAAACATAACCCACAGTCCGACATGAAGGAAGAAGTATAATACACTTACTCCCCCCACAATAATTAAAGCTATTAAAATATTAGCTGAAAAATTCCATAAAGTTGTATATCGACTTTTAAATAATTTCTGCTCTGTATCCCAATGAATATCTGCAGTTTGTGCGTCCCAGCGTGTTCCGATTAAATTAATTAACAGTAACCCGTTCGCACTTAGTAAAAACCACAGTATCATGAAGACTGGAGAAATCCCAGCTACAACTGCCATCGTAATACCGAATACTGCTAAAATGATTACATTAATTAACCAAGCAGTGATTGCTTTCGCAAAAAAGATATCCGAAGCCTTTACTGGTAAATAACGATGCACAAAGACCAACACCAATTGCAAATCCTGTTGTCTTTGGATTGTTAATATACTCTGTAATAAACTTTAAGTTTCCATCTTGCACAAATAAAATAAAGAACAACATAATTGGCATAACGAAAGTTTGTACAATGCAATTTAAGAAAAATTGTGGTGTACGGAATAACGTTTTAAATTCTTTTTTCACATACGCTTTTAAATGCGAACTTTGTACTGTTGATTTCTGTAAACCTTCCGCCGAAATAACTTGTTTCTTTGCTGTACTCGTTGAAAGTCCAATAACCCCTTTTAAATATGTACGCTCTGCTATGTAATAAAACAACACAAAGAAGACAAATGAAATAACTGCAAAGATTATTACATATAAAGGTCCCTTCCAATTTGCATTTTCTACTAATGCCACTGCTCCAAAATATGTAGTTGGAAAATAATTTGTCATTTGTACTAAAAGAGAGGATTGATTATTCGCAAGATAACTCGCAATTGCATCTTCAGAAAACGCACTTTTATTTTTCCACTGCATAAATACGTTAATTCCTACAATAAATAGTATACTTACGATTCCGATAAATATATTGCCTCGATCTTTATTTTTCGCTATATTTGTATATCTCATGATTACTGTCATAAGTAACGAAGCTAATACTAACGGCACAATCGGGAAGAGTAAGTAAATCAAAATCATGTATATGTAATATGTAATAAATGCGCCACTTTTTAACCCGTACGTAATAAAGATTGGTAATAAAATGAATGAACTCATTACGTATTGTGTAATTAATACTGTTAAAAATTTTGCCGAAATAATTTGCGCTGGTTTTAATGGTAATGGTAGTAACATTTCAATGTCATTACTGTAATAAAATACAGTTAAAATGTTCGTAATACTCATTAAAAATACCCATATACTCGCAATCGCAAGTCCCATTGCGATAATCATTCCTGGGTCTTGCCCTAATTGTTTCGTTCCCTCATACATTGCGTGCGTTATAGAACCAAACATTAAAAAGCCAACAAATAAAATAGCTGCAAATGAAAATACATACGCCCATCGCTTCTTCTTATCTGTTATGAAATCTGCATAATTTAATTTCAATAATACTTTCGTTAACGTCCAAATTTTACTCATTGCCCGTCATCTCCAAGAACATTTTTTCAAGTGATTCATTGGATTTAAAATGATCTCTCATTTCATTTAAATTTCCTTTAAACTGCAAATTCCCCTTATTAATAATCGCAACGCGGTCACATATTTTTTCTGCTACTTCTAGTACGTGTGTAGAGAAAAATACAATCTTTCCTTTATCCGCATGTTCTCTCATCATTTCTTTTAAAATATATGCAGATTTCGGATCAAGCCCTGTTAACGGTTCATCTAAAATCCATACATCTGGCTCATGCACGAGCACACCAATAATAACGATTTTTTGTCTCATACCGTGCGAATAACTTTGAATTTGATCAGATAATGCATTATAAAGATCAAACTTCTTCGCTAAAGACTCTATTCGTTCTTGTCTTACTTCTTTCGGCACTTCATACATATCAGCCATAAAGTTTAAATATTCAATTCCTTTTAAACGTAAAAACATATCTGGGCTATCCGGCACATAACCAAACGTCTTCTTCGCTTCCATCGGCTCTTCCATAATATTTTTTCCGTTAATCGTAATAGTCCCTTTGTCCACCCCGTGAATGCCAGTAATCATCTTAATTGTCGTGGATTTACCCGCACCATTCGGTCCTAAAAATCCAAAGATTTCGCCGCTAGGTACAGATAAACTTAAATCTTTTACTGCATAGGTAGACCCATTATAACTTTTTGACACATTCGTAATTTCAATCATTCCATCCAATCCTTTCCTTAATTACCAAATAACTATATTGATATTATAGCATACTTCTATTTTAAGATTTTTACATTTTTCAGTTTATTTAACCTTTAAAATAAATATACACCCCTAATCCAACAACTAAAACGACAGCTAGTATAATATAAATCATTGTTAATCGTTTAATATTCCCCTTTGTCGCTTTGCTATAATTTGCATCACCATTCCGCCCAATTAACACCGTCGCAATGACAGTAATCACTACAAGTAATACAACGATCATGATCCAAGTTAGCATTTCTTCCTCCCCCTCCTTACAACCATTTTACAATATTATCCTCTTTATTTCGCAGCATATTTCCTCTTTTTACTATTATTATGAAGCAAACTGGAAAACTATTATTACCATTCCTATCCAATTGTGATATATTTGTAACATAACGTGACTTATTTCTAACAACGTAAGGAGGACCTATCATGAAAACAACTTGGATAAAATATTTAGGATTTCTCGGTTTCTTCGGTTTCCTCGGATTTTTTTATGAAAAAGGATTGTTTACTATGTTCTGTTTCTTCTCCTTTTTCACATCGTATAGAACAGTTCAACACGATGAACTGTTTGAACAAATTGTCAATAAATCGTGCCGCAATCATTATGTTTATTGAAATGTTATTTCCAAACCCGGCGCTACAAGAAATTGATATCGCTCTTATTTTCGGCACACTCATTCTTACGTTCGGTTTTTCTATGTTCTTTTATGATAAACCTGTTGATGAAATGGAAGATGCACCATGGCGTTCGTAACGAGGATAAAAGAATACCGCGCCAAATTGAACATGACACAAGAAGATTTAGCGAAGCAAGTTGGTGTACGCCGTGAAACAATTAGCCACCTTGAAAAAGGTAAGTATAATCCTTCCTTACAGCTTGCTCACGATATAGCGAAGGCATTACATAGTACGATTGATGAGATTTTTATTTTTGAGGATAAATAAAAAATACCGTCATTCTTTCCAAGAAGAATGACGGTATTTCTCATCGATTATCCATATAAAACCGCATGAAATACGCCTAATAGTAAGTATTGATCCTCCATGTAATCTCCATCATATGCATTCATCTCGATGTAATACATATCTTCCTCAAGACGAATATTCCAATCTGCGATTAAATAGCCTTTTCGTAATAATTTTCCCATTCCAAATGAAGTTTTATGAACAACATATTCTTCTGCCTTATATGTAAAGGTAAATATAAAGTTTGCATCCAATAACTTTCCGTCACATACAAGTATTTCATGCTCTGCATCATTATTATCGATGTACGTTACTAAAATCTTTCTTTGGCGCTGCCTACTTACATCCTTTGCAATGACGCGAATATTGTCCTTACTATCCTTTATTTCATAAATGATATTACTACCAATTTTCGGAATGAAGTCCAGCACTCTCATCAACGTATTTTTATAATAACCCCGTACTACGCCTACTTGCTCACTTCCATTATAAAACTCTATCGGCGTCGTATCTGCTTTGCTATCACACGGTCGTTTGTAAGAGAGCTGCATCATTCGCTCTCCTCTTAAGTACTGATCAAACGTCACAGGATATTCTATCACGCGCAGTTCCTTATTTAACTCATATAAATAGCGTTGAACGCTCTCTACTAATGTTGTAGTCGAGATACTCTCCTGAAGTTCAAATTCTTGCCAGCTGGAAGAAACATTCCATTGGTTATGATCCTCTTCATAGAAGAAGCCAAGAATTACCTCTTCACGGTCAGCCGTTTCATATTTCATAGGCACGTTTTGCCCGTGTTGAACTTGTTCCATCCACTGACCTAAATAAATGCCCAGCTCTGCAACCTTCATACATGATTTTTGAAAAAATACTCTGTCACCCATACAAATTGTTAAATCCCCTTCGATAAAACCATTTGTATAAGCAACATACCGTGGCTCATCCTTCTGCGGGAGATTCTTGTCTAACTCAAATAAAAACGTTAACATCCTTTATTCACCTCTAGTTGTTACACTAATCATACATGACATCGCATCACGCTAGGAAACTATTTATATACGCATATTTAATTCACGCATTATAACACGTGAATGACCTTGTATAGTAGCTCTATTTTTTTGTTCTATATCTTAGTATATGAATTTATATGAGCGATTTTTCAAATATATCTATCGCAACTTACAATATATCAACGATTTTTCAAATATATCTATCACAACTTACAATATATCAACGATTTTTTCAATATATCTATCACAACTTACAATATATCAACGATTTTTTCAATATATCGATTTTTCGACAAATATCAGCATGATTAAAATGAAGCTACCTTTTCTTCCGCCACTTCTACAATTTCTAAAATTTGTAGCAGACTCTCCACTTCATAAGTCGGGTTAACATCTGTCCCGTTTTCTTTCAAACTCGGATTATACCAACACGTATCAATGCCGTAATCTTCTCCGCCTTTCATATCAGAAGTTAGCGAATCTCCGACCATTAGTACACTTGATTTATCCGTAATTCCAAATTTCTCAAATGCATAATCAAAAATCTCACGTGCTGGCTTTTGATGACCAACTTCTTCAGAAATAATAATATGATCAAAGAAATTACTTAAAGGCGAATTTCCGATTCTTGATTGTTGCACCTTCGTATATCCATTTGTAATAATACCTAGCTTGCAATCTTGTAGATTTTCACATAATTGTACTGCGCCTTCTATAAGATGTACTTCTTTCCCTAAATTTTCAAGATATACATCACTAAATTGCTGTGCATCTACGTCTATATTATGAAGTGCAAATAATTGTCTAAATCGATCTACTGCTAATTCACTTAGCGTAATCATTTTATTTTCTAAATCTCTCCATAATCCATTACTAATCTCTTTATAGCTTGCAAGATAATCATTATACCCTGTAGGCATATCAAACTGTACAAACGCATTATGTAATGCGTGTCTTTCCGTTTTTGGGAAATCTAATAATGTATCATCTACGTCGAATAATATAACTTTGTATTTCATGATGTTCTCCTCAATTCCTATTTTAAAAGCTTCGTTCTCATTGCTTATAAATTTTTATATATTTCGTGATGAAGCGCTTTAACCCGCTCTTTATAGAATACACCTTTATCTTTTATTTTCAAATGTGCTATAAATAAGTTTGCTAGCATGACCGCTGTATCTAGTCTATAAAATAAACTAACAATATGAGGAGTAACATTAAAGATACTATCATTCTTATATCCATCTTTAAATTCATCCCAACTAACCTCATTTGTTTCAGCTATTCTCATAAGCTCCAGCAATGGATGACCAATTAAAGCGTTATCCCAATCAACTATTGCTTTAACTTCTCCATTATACCCAATTAAATTGGCTGGTCGAATGTCCATATGTAATAAACATTTTACATGATCTGCTGTACTAAGAATATATTCAATTGTTTTTGTATCCGGAAGATTAATTTTACAGTTTGTGATTGTATTAAACCCTTCTATCCGTTTCACAATTCGTTCTGCTATATACTTACTAATGGGCTCTCTAATATTTTGTTTGTAATACAAACCATCAATTGGCATACTATGAAGCTTGCTCACTAACTCCCCTATTTTGCATGCGGAAATTGGCATATGATCAGCATACACACAATCCGAAATTAAAAAGTCAAGTTCGGTTGAAAGATGCAATCCGTGTATCCTTGGTACTGGAATACCTTTTGAATGACAATACTTAGACAGCTCCGCTTCCTTTTGCAACGAAATCCGACTGTTAAATAAGTCTTCATTTATATTTTCCACTTCCCTTTCCCACGGTACTCGAAATGCTAAAGACCCCTTTTCTGAATCTCCTTGAAAAACAATATTTTGCACTCCCGTTCCAATCACCTTTAAATCTTGAATAGCTAGTTCCTTATACTCTTGACTTAGTATTGTTGCCAGCCTTTCTCTTAACCCCTCTGCTTTTACACGTGTATAAATCATTTTATCCCCCGATTCTTAAGTTCTTTTCATCCATTTTCTCCTCGGTGCACAACATCCTCATTAACAAAATTATAGCAACAATAGTAAAAGGAGGCTAATCCGCTCAGCCTCCTTTTACTTATTAGTCTTCTAGTAATAACTCTTTCATTTCCTCTAACGACTCTTTCGTAAAGCCAAGAGCCCTTTCAGCGTATGCTTCAACTGATCCGTATTGCTTTTGAATTTCACCAATCGCAGCTTGTAAATATTCAGCACGTGCTTCAAACATTGCACCTAATATCGCTCTGCTCTCATCGTTTTGTAATTTCGCACCTAAAAAGGCCATCATTTTTTCATTTAACTTTTCACGGAATCCGTTACTTAATAAGTAATCTTCCATTACTGTTTTTTCCGGTACACCTAGTAAAAGTAATAATAATGCTGATCCAAATCCAGTACGGTCTTTCCCAGCTGTACAATGGTTTACTAACGGTAAGTTTTCCGGGTTTTGCGCTAAGTTTAAGAAGCTCACGAATGCCTCGTTACCACTTACGAAATCTTGATTCATTTTCACAAGATACTCACCTGGTTTTCCTAACATAGAAAGGTCACCAACTTGGAAAAACTCATTTATATTTAAGTCTTTCGCTAAGTCTTGCATAACTGGTAAGCACACTTGACGAGCACCTGTAATCTCAGGATTTGGCTTATGCTTTACCTCAAAGTCTGTACGATAGTCACAAATTAACTTTAAACCAGACTTTTGTAAATAGTCGATATCCCACTCTGTTAGTCCTGCTAATTCTTCAGAACGGTATAATTTGCCCCATTTCACTTTACGTCCATCTGTCGTTTCATATCCACCCATATCACGGAAGTTAAACGCACCTTGTAATGGCAATCTACGCTCAGCTACTGTCACTGCTTGTCCATTACTTCCTACTAGTCTAAAATATGGACGTTCATTTTCACTCGGGTTTTCAATTGTATATGATAATCCTCCATTTACAGTTGCAAGTAGTTCTCCATTTTCTTCAATATGATCTGGTGAAGTACTCCAATAAATACGAACTTCTTCTATATTATTTTCCCACTTTATTTGTAACGTATTATCTTCAATTCTTTCTACAGTTGCTTGTAGCCAATTTCTTTGCTGCTCCATTCTTTCACCAACGCTTTCTCTTATAGTCAAATCTTACTCTATTTTATTATACAAATATCTACTTTGTCGTTCTCATTTTTCTTTTTATCTTACAAACAGGCGAAAAGTTCTTTTACTTGTTCAAAATTTGTACACGGGTTCCCACTAGATGTGTCCCAGGGTATATCTTAAAACTCCCTCACATACCGCTCAGTACAACTCAGCAACTGACATCCGTTCTTTTCAAAAACATCCTTCATCCACTCATTTTGTATATTTGTCTCACCAATATAATAAGATGCACCTATTTCCTTTAAGACAAACATCGCACCTGCAAATAGTGCAGCTTCATATCCCTTGTTACGTATATTTGGAGTAACTGCGAAGTACATAAGTTTCCCTTCTTCTAACGTACCTCTTTCAATATGCGGGATTACAATTCCTATCGGCTCTTCATCGACACTCGCTGTTAAGCAATGTTCTTTCCATTGCTCACCAATTTCTTGTAGCATCATATGCACAAATTGATCATGAGCGACTGGTTCTCCCGTCGCTTCATTCCACAGTGAATAAAAAGCCTCTTCCCCTACTTCTTCAATTAACTTAAAATCAACTTCACTTTCTGCATCTTCTACTTCGTATATATCTTTAAATACAATCATGTTTTCAGTAATATATTCAAATGAATACGTTTCAAAACATTTTTTATACACATCATAATTTGGACTTTTTGAAGAGATTTCAAAATGTAGTTTTTCTAATCCATCTTTTTGAGCTTCAGCAACGCAATATTGCAACATCTCTTCTAATTGCTCTTCTGTAAAAACCTCTGCATTATTTTCTTTTATCATAATAGAAGAAGCACTTCTTCTTATTTTAAAATGTTTTTCTAACTGTTCTATCGTCGTCATATTCTTCCCTCATCTATATCATACTCGAATTTCTAATCGTTCTCCTTGCATGAGCAGGATTGTCCTTGAATATATAGAATACTAGAAAAGATCGCATCTTTAAAGTGCGGAGGAGGTTCTCCATTGGATATTACAGCATTGCAACAACAGTTAGAGCTTATACAACAAAATGACTATACGCAACTGCAACATATAGACGTAAATGAGTTAACTTTGAACATGCTTCAGTATATCGGAACGACTGATAGCTACGTTCGTTACCAACTTATATATAAATGTTTTGCGCATTTCATTCATCATGAATTCCTTATGGACGATCAGCTGAAATTACTTCTGCAAACTTGTTTAAGTGATGAGTATTTATATTGTGACATTTACTCCCCACATACAGATGGGGTTTTCACACGTTCTTACACTGTTTCGTTAATTGCGTTAATACTCCAATTCGCTAATTCGCACTACTTTTGTACAGAGGAGGATATCGAAGAAATAAAAAATAAACTCATTACATACACAAACTTAGAAACGGATTTTCGGGGCTATATCGAAAATAAAGGATGGGCTCATTGTCTTGCTCACATATCTGATGCTTTTACCGAAATTGTTCATAATACGTATACGACCTTTGAGTGGTACGAAGAATTAATTCATTGTTTATTAAATAAAATCTTTATTCCATCTGACCTTTTTCATAATAACGAAGATGAACGCATTGTTACTCCATTACTAGCAATGCTGTATCATGATTTTCCTCAAAACGAGTTAATTTCTATTATTCATAAAAAAATAAAAAGGCTTCCTCAAATTAGAAAACGCCTTTCGCTTAATGAGTATTGTATTTTATGTGCCAACATTAAAACCTTTTTACGCACATTATTTTTCAGAACGAAAGATGATCATAACTTAGCCTTTACAGCACGTAAAACAGAAAGAATGTTAAAAGAACTTCCTAATTACTATTAAAAACAAGGAGTCAAAACATGGGTTATATTGAAGACATGAGAAATTTAGTAGGAAATCATCCACTTATTTTAATAGGTTCGCACGCCATTATAGTAAATGAAAAAGGTGAAGTATTACTGCAGCTCCGTACAGACTTTAACCGCTGGAGCATTATTGGCGGCGCTTTAGAATATAACGAAACATTAGAAGACGCTTTAAAGCGAGAAGTATATGAAGAAACTGGACTTATTATTAAAAATCCAGAACTATTCCGTACATACTCAGGGCCAGATTTCTTTCAAATCTATCCAAATGGCGATCAAGTACACGGTGTACTCGTTGTTTATATTTGCCGAGAATTTTATGGGGAGCTTGTATGTGATAAAACTGAGTCAAAAGAATTACGTTTCTTTCCGCTTGATGAGTTACCTAGTACTCTTCATCCAGTCATTGAGAAGATTCTTCGCGATTTTCATCACTCCAATAAAAAATAGAAATCAAACAACCTCATTTCCCGTCATTACAACGTGAAATGAGGTTGTTATCGTTCACCGTAAATCCCTATTTTCCCAAAATGATATTAACGCTCTCTTTTTACAACTTTATATCCCTTTATAAAAAGGATAGTTATATAAGAAACAATAAATGAAAGAATAGTATACATGCCCACCCAAAAGAAAAATGCTGGATCGTGCACTGTAACATTTAACATAAGAAAAATAAGAAATGTTACTATTGGCATCACATAAAATGTACCTACTTTATATGCTCCAGCTATTGAAACAATACAAACAAGCAATGGATATATACAGAAAATAAAAATGATTTCACTCAACATTATGTCCCCCTTTCTGCAGAAATAATAGGTTTCTCGTACACATTTTGGAGAACAGCAAAATTTTACTTTTTATCAATTATTAGTAAATATAATGTTAGATTGTTATCTCAATCTGATTTCCTTCAGGATCACTTACTACACTTTCATAATAACCATCCCCTGTAGTACGCGGCCCGTTTAACACTGAGTATCCTGCTTCTCTTAATGTATTAGTTAATTCGTTCACTTTTTCTTTACTATCTACTGAAAAAGCAATATGCGCATATCCTATTGTTTGTGTTTGTACTTTCTCGTCTATCCCTACCTGCTTCATAAGTTCTAGACGCGCACCGCCTTCAAAAGTTATGAAATAAGATTCAAACTGCTTTTTCGGATTGTGATATAAGCTATTTTCTTCACCACCGAAGTACTGTTTATAAAAATCACGCATTCTTTCTAAATCATTCACCCAAATTGCTACATGTTCAATTTTCATAATCGACACCTTTTCTTTTATGTTATTCAACTGGCAATTGGATGCTTCATTGCCAGTACATTTAATTTTCTTTATTTGTTCTCGTAATCATAAGATCAAGTCCAAGGCTTTTTAACCCATATAAATAATCTTCTTTCCAGTTGCTCACTGTTATTTTCGGAATATGTTCTGCCGGAATGTACTGCGGACAACTTTTTACAATCTGATCTATTACAATTTGGTTCACTTCATCATCACAGAAGATGAATCCATGAGGGTTAATAATAGCTATACATGTAGCTATTAAACGAGTAATAGCATCTATATTATATTCCTCTGGATTATTCGAATCTTCACTTCTCAAAGCTTGCAAGAAATTTTTATTATCGTACTGCGGGACGAAAGATATCTCTCCTGAGAAAAATGTGCTTCCGCGTACGACATCTCCATTTACCATAATCCCCGCACCTGGGCCATTTTGACCTGAATACAAATATACAAGAGAGGAATTTTCATTGTTTCCAGTATTTTTATGATAGCCGAGTACTGCAGCATTCATATCGTTTTCTATTACTACTGGTATAGAAAACAGTTCCTCCAAGTGACTTTTCAAATTAAAATTTTGGAACTTTTCATATCCAGGAATATAGAAAATACGCCCATTATCGACAGCACCAGGAACACCAATTGAGATTGAACTTATCTTTGGAAACGTAGCTATAAGACTTTCTATATGTTCTGTCAATACACTTAGACCCGTATCGATTAATGCACTTGAAGTACTGCCTTGTTCTTTTACTTCCCCTAAACAGTTAAAAATTGTATAGTTCGTCTCATTTTTTTCTAAAAATATCGCTAAACCTAACATATATTCTGGATTATATTCATATCGTTTTGCTCTTCTTCCACCACTTGAATCATCTAAACCGGCTAAAGTGACTTCACCGTCTTGTTTCATTTTTTCTATAAATTTACTTATCGTTGGAAAACTGATTTCTAATGTATTACTAAGTTCAACTTTCGTTGCACTACCTCGCTCTAGAAGAGCTGTACGAATGCCGCGAAGGATCGTCTCTTTAATCGATTTTTGAGTAACAAATTGTTCACTCAAATCGCTCACCACCTTAATCAACATACTTATTAAACACTTTTAATAAGTTGCGTTGACAATATATCATACATCATTTTCTAAAGCAATGAACACTCCCCCACTTAGCAAAGCTTGAAGTGGGGGTTTCTAACGTTTCGACCTAACGGACGATTAACGTCAGGGGAGTTAACACATTAGCGAGCTGTTTCACGCTTAACCCCTCTATCCCATTTGTCCATGCATTTGGGATTACTTTTCGTAAAATGTTAGCCGCAGCATTTACATCTGCATTAATTAAAGTTTTATTTGCTGAACGATATATGCCGCGCTTTATTCGTTTTCCTGAAAAAGTTGTATTTTGGTCATTTTCTCCATACGTTGGAATGAAGTCGTTATCCAGAAAACTTGCTTTCGATGTATATGATTCTTCAGTTACAACAACTTGAATGCCTACAGCATTTGCTTTGTATGTAATCATTTGAATCAGTAAATTATGCGGGATATGACAAAACGATTGGTTATTTCTTTTTCCCATATTCGTTTCTTGTTTCCAACTTTTGTTTTGACCAATAACGATTTTACAAACTTCTTCTTGAGCTAGTTTTACGATATGGTGACTAACTTTATGGAAGACGTCTTTTATTTTCAAGTAACGTTTTTGATGAAGTTTTTCTATCCTTTTAGAAGTAAAAGGTCCTTCATTCGTTTGTTTTCCATTTCTAAGAATGCTTGTAAAATGACTCTTCATTTTGTTGTAATATTGATTTATGCTTTTGATATGTTTGCCCTTAACAAGGACAGGTTTCATACCTGTGTTTGTTACGATGGTTGCAAGGTTATCAATCCCTAAATCAATACTCATATAACGAGCATTCTCTTCAATCATTTGTTGTTCAGAAGGAACATCAATTACCAATTCCACTACATATGCATTGTATTTTGGAATCACACGAACTTGTTTCAGTTTACCTTCAGTGAAACCTAGTTTCCCAATATTTAATTGCAATTTCGTCTTTGGAAACTTTAAAAATCTACCGTTTTTAATGATGCAATCTTGGTTTGTATACAGAATCTCTTTTTCAGAAGAACGAATATACTTTGGAATCCTAGGCGTTCCAGCATATTTGTTTGGATTCTTTTTATAGTCTTTTAAACTAGCAAAAAAAGATTTCCAATTTTGGAACAAACCCTTCATGATTGACTGGCTACATTGCGTAGGCAAAGCTCGATAATCATTTTGAATCATAGCCTTAAATAGTGCATCTAGAAAGTTGTAATCTACATAAGGTTTTTCAAAATTAGGTTCTGAAAACAAATTACATGTAATCTCTTTCTGTTCTTCTTTAGGCTTTAATTTCTCTTTTTCCAATTTCTTCTGATAGGCAAGAAGTTGTGTGTCATTCATCTTATCAATATTTTTATGAATATTATCCAGAACTTCTTTTTGCAAAGGCTGCAACTCTTTTTCTTGTGTTAATCCAGTGTACACCTGGCGTATATAAAAGTTTGTGGTGTTGTACATGTTCTTAGCGTTATGACAACATTCTTGAAAATAAGAATACATACGATGCCCTTTTTTAATCCAAATTTGAAGAGTTTTATAGTTTGACGGATTTTCCTTTGTCATTTTATTCACCTCCTTGTTAAGGATATTATAGCAAAACAGAACGTATGTTTCTATTGTTTTCTTGAAAATAAAATATTTCTTTCGATTCACCTCACCACCTTCACTTACGTTTAGAGGTGGGAGTCCTCTCGAAAGGCATGATAGAAACTTACAGCAAACGAGAAAACCGGCAAAACAAATACGAAAAAGAGCGTTTCAAGAAGTAAGTAATGTCTTCGTACGATTTTCCGTACTATTTTTCTTTATATGAAACATCTTTCACCTTTTCTATACGATACGACATCTGTTTATTCATGCACTCATAAAAAACGATTTCTATAAGTCTATCGTTTTAATAACTTTAGCTGGGTTTCCACCAACAACTACATTATTAGGTACATCTTTTGTCACAACTGCCCCTGAAGCAATTACAACATTATCTCCAATTGAAATACCAGGGTTAATAATAGCGCCTCCGCCAACCCAGACATTGTTACCTATCTTTACCGGTTTTCCATATTCTTTGCCAGAGTTTCGTTCCACCGGATGTAATGGATGAGTAGCAGTATAAATGTGAACACCAGGTGCAAACATACAATTATCACCGATTCGAACTTCACAAACGTCCAAAATCACACAATTGAAATTTGCGAAAAAGCTCTTTCCAACATGAATATTGTAGCCGTAATCACAACGAAAATCAGGATTAATTTGTGCTTTCCCATCAGTTGAAGAACCTAAAAGCTGATTTAATAACGTAAAACGCCTCTCATCTCCTGTCTCCATCGCCTCGTTATAAAGGCGTGTTAAACGTTTTGCCTCCACTCTATCAGCCACCAATTCTTCGTCATCCGCAATATACATTTCTCCTGCCACCATCTTTTCTTTCTCCGTTTTCATACATTCATCTCCTTTTTTATTGAATGAGATTCACTTATTAAACACGTTTAATAAGTAACCTTATATTAGCATACTTTTTCATATATGCAACTAATAAGTTCGGAAAAGAAGTGCGAACTCCTTGCTCTACGTATCGATATGAAGAATAATTTATATCGAAAAACGAGGGAACGCTCAGCGCCCCCTCTCAAATCCAATCCGTTTTTTAATTTCCGCTAAATTTACCTTCGCGATTTTTTTTGCTCGCTCAGCACCTTTTTCTAAAGCTTCGTATAATAAATTCGGCTCATTCATATACATACTATATTTCTCACGAGGTCCAGCTAACTCACGGTCTACAACGCGAAACAACTCTTTTTTCACATCGCCCCATCCGATTCCAGTCTCATACTTTTCACGCATCGACTGTATTTCATCTTCCATCGCAAACTCTTTATATATCATAAATAATGTTTCTAATTCTTTCGATTCATTTGGAAGTGAAGAATCTGTTTTGATTTTAAATATTAACTTTCGTAGTTTTTCTTTCTCTGCAAATAATGGGATTACATTCCCGTAACTTTTACTCATCTTTCTTCCATCAAGTCCTGGTAATATTGCTCCTTCTTCTTGCACTACATACTCCGGAAGTGTAAATGTCGTGCCTAATGTATGATTAAAATACGTCGCAATATCACGTACAATTTCAATATGCTGAATTTGATCTTTCCCAACTGGTACATGAGTAGCTTGAAATAGTAATATATCCGCCGCCATTAAAATCGGATACGTATATAATCCCATATTCACTCCTGCATCTACCTCTAAACCCGCTTCTTTATTTTGCTCCACCTTCGCTTTATACGCATGAGCACGGTTCATAAGACCTTTCGGAGTTAGGCAAGCTAAAATCCAAGCTAATTCTAGAATCTCCGATACTTCTGTTTGCCGATAAAAAACAACATCTTCCCCAAGTCCAAGCGATAACCAAGTAGCTGCTACCTCTTTCGTATAACTGCTGAACTTCTCTGGATCATGAACAGCATTTAATGCATGATAATCAGCTATAAAGTACAATGCTTTTCCTTCATTATTCTTTGACATTTGTAATGCAGGTTTAATCGCACCAATATAATTTCCTAAATGCGGATAACCTGTCGGCTTAATTCCTGTTAACATTATTTTTTCACTCACACTAACTCCTCCTTTCTCAAAATAAAAAGAGCCTCTCATCCTTAAAAAGGACGAGAGGCTCCCGCGGTACCACCTTAATTAGCTATCATTAGCTCACTTCATACTTCAATAACGTGAAGTAACTGTCTTTACCTACTCATTTCAGTTAGAAGCTCCAGAGCCCATTCCATATTCATCCCTTACTGATTTCCACCACACATCAGCTCTCTAAAAAGTTTCGAATATGTACTCTTCTCTTTCATTGCTTTTTCGTTATTTTTTACAGTTTATCACATTTCACTTCCAAACAAATCCTAATTTTCTATTTTATATAGCAGGAATTTCCACTTCAATTGTCTAATGTTATATAGGTTTGCAGAAATATTCGAAACAACTTTGGAGGTTTTTTCATGGTAAAATATATATCAATTTTAGGTTCAACAGGATCCATCGGCACATCTGCATTAGATGTCGTTTCAGCTCATCCTGAACATTTTAAAATCGTCGGTTTAACCGCAAATTATAATATCGATCTTCTTGAGCAACAAATCAAAACGTTTCAACCTCGTATTGTAAGCGTTGCGACAAAAGACTTAGCAGACAAGCTTCGTACGCGTATTTCAGCAAATACAAAAATCACACACGGGACTGATGGCTTAATTGCAGTAGCTACTCACCCTGATTCAAATCTTGTATTAAGCTCTGTTGTAGGTGTTTCAGGATTACTCCCAACAATTGAGGCATTAAAAGCGAAGAAAGATATCGCTATTGCTAATAAAGAAACTTTGGTTGCAGCTGGACATATCGTAACTGAACTAGCGCAACAAAACGGATGTCGCTTAATTCCAGTAGATAGTGAGCATTCAGCTATTTTCCAATGTTTAAACGGCGAAAATAATAAAGAGATTGAGAAGTTAATTGTAACAGCTTCCGGTGGTGCTTTTCGTGATAAAACACGTGAAGAAATGCAAACATTACAAGCTAAGGACGCTTTAAAACATCCAAACTGGTTAATGGGTGCAAAACTAACGATTGATTCTGCCACATTAATGAATAAAGGCTTTGAAGTAATGGAAGCGAGATGGCTATTTGATATTCCGTATGAAAAAATTGATGTAATGATTCATAAAGAAAGTATCATTCATTCTTTAGTAGAATTTATTGATGGATCAGTTATGGCACAGCTCGGTGCTCCTGATATGAGAATGCCGATTCAATATGCGTTTCACTATCCTACTCGGCTACCTTCTTCCTATGAAAAATTAAATTTATTAGAAATCGGTAGTTTACATTTTGAAAAACCAGATTTAGAGAAGTTCCCTTGTCTACAATACGCATATGAATGTGGCAAAATCGGTGGTACTACTCCCGCTGTATTAAATGCAGCAAATGAAATTGCGAATGCACTATACTTAAAAAATGAAATTGCCTTTTTCGATATTGAAAAAACAATTTACAAAACAGTTGAAGCTCATCATAATGTAAAAGATCCTTCACTTGATGCTATATTGGAAGCGGATCAATGGGCGCGCCAATATGCAAATGAATTGTTAATAAAAAAGAGCTAAAACAGTTCCCACTGTTTTAGCTCTTTTTTTCATGTATTCAACTTAACAAATCTATAACCGTGTGTAACTAACACTTTTAATATCGCATATCCTGGAATGGCTAAAATAATGCCCATAATCCCGAATAAGTTTCCGGCAGTTAAAATGATAAATATGATTGTAATTGGGTGAATATCTAACTTCTTACCCATAACTTGCGGAGAAATAAATTTACCTTCTGCTAATTGTACAACCATCATTACAATAATTACCTTTAAAACCATCCCTGGCGAATCAATAAACGCAATAATTAACGCTGGTGTAATTGCGATAATTGGTCCTACGTACGGAACGATATTTACAATCATCGCTAAAATAGCGAGTAGTACTGCATATTTAATACCGATAATAAGGTAACCGATTAATAGCATAATACCGATAAACAAGCTAACTATAATTTGCCCTCTAATGTACGAACTAATCGCATAATGCATATCATCTAGTATTCTCATTGCTGCTGGTTGTCTTTGCTCTGAAATAAACTTTAAAAAGTGATTCGGCAATTGCTCACCATCTTTTAAAAGATAGAACAATATAAATGGAACCATTACAAATGTTAAAACAACCTCTGTAACAGTACTCAAAAATCCAGTTACATTCCCAGTTACTGATGATAATGACTTTGTAAAATCAACTGTGTATTCTTTTACCATATTCGCAACATTAATATTTAAATTCTCCTGAATTTTACCGAGTAAATTACTTTCCCCGAATCTACGTGCTGCTTGTTCAATCTCATGGCCAAAATACGGTAAGTTATCAATTAATGCATCAATTTGATCTTTAATAATAGGGATAACCGTTACAACTAAAAATACAAATAATCCTAGTACGATTAAATATATAGAAGCTATCGATACGATTCTTGAAACACCTTTCTTTTCTAAAAGCGAAACGAATGGATGTAAAATATAGAATAGTACGCCTGCTAATAGTACTGGGAAGAAAATTGTTTTTAAAAATACGATAAACGGTGTAAAAACAAATGATATTTTTGTTAGCAATAAAATATTAATGAACAATAACGCAAATCCAAGTAATACCGCCAAATAATTTTGTTCTCTAAAAAACTTTCTTAACTTATCTCTTTTTCTTATATTTATTTTCTCCAATGAAACCACCTCTTCGAATGATGAAAAGCCCTTATTCAGGGCTCTTCATCATAATCTATATATCTATTTCTTTGCAGCTTTCACTACAAATGATACAATAAAAATTAACACGATTGCACCTAATAATGCTGGCACTACATGAATCCCACCAAATGATGGCCCAAAGGATCCAAATAATCTACCACCTAACGAAGCACCTAATAAACCTGCGATAATATTTCCGAACATACCACCCGGGAAATTTTTACCCGTTATAGAACTAGCAATTGCACCTATAATAGCACCAACTATTAATGTGATAATCCATCCCATTTTTAGCCCTCCATTTCTATTATAGTTTGTATGATTTAATACAAACATATGTATTTATCATTGCTAATCATATTTCACTATAGAAATATATTTACTACTATTTTACATATGGAGATACATATATTATATGCAAAAAAGAAAAATATTGTCAAACTCACCCATAAAGCAATTATATTCATATACCATATTTAAAGGAGGCTTTATTATCTATGATTCTTAAGTTAAATTCCACTTCTTTTGAAGTAGCAACATCCATTTTACAGGTTCAAATTCCAGCTTATAAAGTTGAAGCAGACTATTTAAATAGTACTGCCATACCTCGTTTATATGATACTGTAAACGATATTCAAAGTTGTGTTGAAACATTCTATGGATATTTTTCTGAAAATAAACTTGTCGGTTTTATTTCTTTTGTACAAGAAGAAAAATTAATCGATATCCACAGGTTAGTTGTATCGCCCGATTTTTTCCAAAAAGGAATCGCAACGAAACTCCTAATTTATATATTTAACATGTTCCCTTCTTCTATGACATATATTGTACAAACGGGTAAAGCGAATACCCCTGCTATTACTTTATATAAAAAACACGGATTCATTACAGTATCAGATACAATACTTCCTGACGGTATGATTCTTACGCAATTAAAAAAGACAGAATACACAAAATAATTTGACTTGTTCGCTCCTTTATGTTATTTTTTACTTTATAAAACCTTTTGCTGAGTCCAAATTTTGGAGCGGGGGAACCATTTTTGTAGCTATGCTACTTGGGGCGAATCTTTTTTAAGTAGGGAAACTCTCACTTCCCGAGTCCGACAGCTAACCTCGTAAGCGTAATGGGAGAGGAAGGTGCTTTTTGCCTATGTTACACATTTTGCCTCCTTAATTATAAATATGGGATCGATATCAAATAGTCACCTATATTTATAGAAAAGGAGAATGTATTATGTTACGTTTATCTGATCACGCAATAAAAATGATGGAGCAAAGACTCCGAATTGAAAAACAACGCACATATCAAGCAAATAAAGTTGTAGATAACTTACATCACAAATACTTCTTTCAGCATATTTTTCAACCGAAAAGATGAAGAAAATGTTTATTTAATATTAAAAAACACAAGGTGTGTCTTACAAAGACATTCCTTGTGTTTTTTATATTCTTTATAAAATTCTCACTACATTTAAGCTTGCTGTAATCGCACCTGCTATAGTAGTCACATGCCCTACACCTAACGGGCCATTTTGTAATATTAATGTTGAATTGGCACTCGTCACATTCACAAGAAGTGTATTTGAAATGGCTGGTTCGATTACTACAGTTGATGTCGTTACGTTTTGTATAAAACTCCCTGTTAGTTGCGTTCCATTTAATAGCAATCTAACAGATACTGTCTCATTCCCCCCATTTGCATCCCCTTGAAAATAGTAGCTTACTAAATATATTCCTGGCGTCGCTACTGTGACTGTCGTAGCACTAGTTAAAGATACACCAGTGCCATATACAGTGGACCCTGAATTAATTGGAATGTTGGCATTTGCAGCAATTGTACTTGTTGATGTAGAAAAGAAATATCCGCCACCTGTCGATATAGCAGATGATCCGGTTGCTCCTGTCAAGCCAGTTGGACCCGTGGCACCTGTTGGACCCGTTTCCCCTGTTGCTCCAGTTATTCCTTGTATGCCTTGTATTCCGGTCGGTCCAGTTGCACCAGTCGCTCCCGTCTGGCCGGTTGCTCCGGTTGCTCCTGTCACACCAACTGGACCGGATACGCCTTGTATTCCCACCATTCCTTGTGCACCTGTTGGACCTATTACACCTTGAATACCTTGAATACCTTTAGGACCTTCTGCACCAGTTGGACCAGTTACTCCCAGCGGACCTTGTATTCCTTGAGAACCTTCTGCACCAGTTGGACCTGTTATACCTTGGTTACCTTGAGGACCTTGTGCACCTTGTACTCCAACTGCTCCAACTACACCTTGGGAACCTTGCGCTCCCCTTACACCTTGATGACCTGTTGGACCGGTTATACCTTGCACTCCTTGCGCTCCAATTGGACCTATCTCTCCGCTTACACCTGTTGAACCAGTCGCTCCCGTTGGACCTGTTGGACCTCCTGGTGGACCTGGTGGACCTGATGGACCAGTCACTCCACTAGATGGACCAATTGGACCGGTTGTTCCCGTCGGACCGCCCGGTGGTCCTTCTAAGCCTTGAATACCGATACTACCCGTCGCTCCCGTTATACCTCTTATTCCCTTTATCCCTTGAAAGCCTGTTGCTCCCGTTATACCTTGTATTCCTTGCACACCTTGTGGGCCTTGTAAACCTATTGCACCTGTTATCCCCTTTATTCCACTTATCCCTTGAGCACCTTGTATTCCAGTAGAACCAGTTGGACCCACTTCACCTTGTATTCCTTGAGCTCCTTGTGGCCCTTCCTCTCCAGTAATTCCTTGTATCCCTTGGAGGCCGTCTTCTCCTTGTATACCAATAGCCCCTTGCTCTCCTTGTATTCCTTGAACACCTTGAGGACCTTGTGGACCAGTTACACCCGAGACTCCAGTTATGCCTCTCTCTCCCTGCATTCCTTGTGCTCCCGTTTGTCCTCGCTCACCTATTTCCCCTTGTATTCCTTGTGTGCCTTGTATACCTTGACTACCAGCAGGACCCGTAGCTCCTTGTATTCCTTCTAATCCTTGTACTCCAATATCACCAATTAAACCTTGGTTTCCAATTAATCCTTGAGCACCTTGGAGACCAGTTGGGCCAGTTATACCTTGCTCTCCTGTATCACCAATAGCTCCTTGTATTCCTTGTGCTCCTGTTGTCCCTCGGGGACCTTGTATCCCCCTGATACCTTGAGGACCTTGGGGCCCAGTTGCTCCCGTCGGTCCAGTCACCCCTGTAGGACCAACAGGACCTTCATGCCCTCCAGTTGGACCGATTGGACCACTATTACCTGTCGGACCAGTTGCTCCTATAAGTGGAAGAGGCAGTGCCACTCCGAATTTTTTGCAATTTCTATGATGACGCACAACAATCCCCCTCCCCAAAAATAATTACACTTTTTATATGAAATGCATTTTTATAACAAAAGTACACATTTAACCTCAATTTTATTAAAATAAAGAAGCCTATCATTTGTTTGAAATGATAGGCTTCTTTTATAAAAACAGTTTACTTTCTAGCTTTCATAATAAAAGTAGTTGGCACCATCCTAGCTTTATATAAAGAATAATATTTCGTAGACAGCTCAGTTAGTTCTTCATCAAACGAGCTCGATGGTTCAGGCTCTTCTATTCTCTCAATTTTAAATCCCGCTCTATTTAACTCATTTATGTATGTACTTATTTTTCTCTTATATAATGTCGCTTGTACATTTTCTCCTTTAAATGTTTCAAACGTAATGGGCGTTTCCTCATGATAAGAAGACTTTATAGCAACTTCTTCCGTACCATACTGTAAGTTTGAATATACTGGGTGCTCCCAACTAAAAATAAAACTTCCCCCTGGCTTTACATATGAATAAATCAGTTCCAACGTTTTTCTTAAATCCGAAGTCCAACCTAATGCATAAATGGAATATACAATATCAAAATATCCTTTCGGAATATCTCCTTCTTCTTCCATTGCTCCGCATACTAACTTTGGATTCCAATCCTTTAACGTCTTATTCGCTATTTCAATTTGTGTACTCGAAAGATCAAGCCCCCATAATTCCTCTGCCCCTTGTTCCGCCATATATTGCAACGAATGCCCACTTCCACAGCCAATATCAAGAACCTTTTTCTTTCTGATTGAATCGAACAAACGAATCTCATCTTCAGACGCCGTATACGGACCATATTTAGGTAAACAATCCACTTGAAAGAAATAAGGTGCAACTGTATCCCAACACTTTTTATTTAAAGCTAACATTTGCGTACCTTTCATATTCTACATTCCCCCATCCATTTTTCTTTCTCTAATATTAATTACATATCATAACCAGATCGCCCTTTTCTCTTCGCCCGGTAGTTTTTCACTTTCGCAATCGTACCGCATGCTCTTCCTCCTTCTTCTCCAGCATACATGCCGCACCATCTTTTACTTCCATTTCGCGAATGATCATAAAATACCCAGCGACAATCTGGACATGCTTTTAACCTTCCCCACACATTTTCTTGAATTGACATTAACACAATGCTTAACACTTTTGTATACACATTCTCTTCATATACCGGTTCATATGTAATACCTTTCATATCATCCTTTATATGTACATGAAATGGGTATTTCTCTAACCATTTTTGCAATGATCCTTCGCCTTCAATTGTCATCCGAATATCTTCCCGAAAACCTCTTAATTCCTCTATTGTATGAAATGGAAACTCTTCATCAAAATATTCTTTCATAAAGAGCTTTATGTCTTCTTCTGTTTGCAGCAAATCAATTGGCTCTCTCGTATCGTTTGGTATTCTCCATGTATTTAAAAATTCCCGAATATATTCTAGTTCATTTGGAGCGTTTT
Source organism: Bacillus sp. MYb78 (assembly GCF_002975115.1). NCBI lineage: Bacteria > Bacillati > Bacillota > Bacilli > Caryophanales > Bacillaceae > Bacillus > Bacillus sp. MYb78. Next base: position 58,761 of record NZ_PCOB01000010.1, on the reverse strand, counting down.
GATTCAATTCGATCCACCTTCTTCTTAAAATTTACTTTTTTCTGACTTTATGTATAATTATAGTATAAAATAGTTAACCATCAAATAATTTTACTGGTTACATAATTAGGAGGATTTCTATGAAAAGTTTCTCAACACCGATACGTTTCATGCTTATTTCTTCATTTTTTATGTCTTTTGGGTATTTTGCAGTATACGCATTTTTAGCTATTTATCTATTAACCTTTCTTCATTTTTCTGCTGTCCAAGTAGGAACAGTGTTGACGGTTATGACAATTACATCACGAGTTATCCCATTATTCTCAGGGTTAATTGCTGACAAAATAGGCTATATCATTATGATGATAGCCGGTTTATTTTTGAGAGGAATCGGATTTATCGCTTTAGGAATATGCTCTGATTTCTATACAATTTCTATTTCTTCTGCACTTATTGGCTTCGGAACTGCATTTTACGAACCTGCTACGCGCGCCATATTCGGTTCACAACCAGCTCATTTGAGAAAAAATTTATTTACATATTTAAACCTTAGCTTTAATTGCGGTGCAATAATCGGACCAATTGCAGGAGGGTTCTTACTCTTACTTGATCCAATCTATGCCTTCTCTCTAACAGGATCACTTATGCTGTTATTCGCTTTTATCTTTTACTTACTTAAAAATCACTTCCAAGTCACTACTGAAAACACGTCTATTACATTAGGAATACAGGCCATCTTACAAAACAAGTCTTTCCTTCTGTTTTCCTTTATCATGATTTTCTTCTACATTATGTTTACTCAGCTTACTGTCGCACTTCCACTTCATATGAAAAACATTAGTAATAGCAATCAACTTGCTACACTCGTTATTACGATAAATGCGATAACAGGCGTCATATTTATGGTATTATTCCGAAAATTATTCCACAAATACAACACACTTTCGATTATTAAATACGGTGTTTTATTAATGAGTATTTCCTTTTTACTCATTCCTTTATTTCAACACCCATATTGGCTCTTTATTTGTGTAATTTTATTTACAATCGGTGAAACACTCGTATTACCTAACGCTGATATCGCTATTGCAAATTACAGTAATGAATCATATACAGCCACTTTCTTCGGATTTTATCAACTATCACTCGCATTTGGCTTTATCATCGGTAATTATACCGGTACATCTTTTACAGCCAACTTAAGCGGAATGTATACACCATGGCTTATTTTCGGTGGAATAGGACTTATTGGTTTTATTTCATTACATATTTTAAATATGAAAAAGGATTTCCTAAAGAAGATATATGCCTACTGTAAAAATACTAATTTACGGCAATAAGTAAACTTTCATTCTCCCTTAAATTGGATATACATCCTGTTTCATTTTACATATTATGGTGCAATTAAGAGGGTACTAACTAAACATTTACGCTCCACACTAGTAATCTAGCAATACCAAAATCAAAAATCACATGGAATTGAGGGATGTTATGAAACAGAAATTAGCTGTTCTTCTATTCACTGGAATCATATTATCAGGATGTTCAACTATAACAGAGAATTCTTTAGAAAGCGGGAAAGGCAGTATGGAATTATTAACACCAACGATTACAGCAAAAGATAATGAATTAGAAATTAAAACTAAAGGCATTGATGAAAATAAAGTAACTTTTATTTATGTTGCTAATAAAAAAGTGTTGGAACAAAAACTAAAAAATGGTGAATCCTACAAACTTAACATTAAAGATATCGAACACGCTCATAGGACGGACTACAAACCAAAAGTTCAACTTTTACAAACGAAAGACGATGATGATGATGGAGAAATAGTAACCTTCAAACAAGTTAGATATACAGTTAAAAACTGATTTTAAAGTTGTTTCATTATAAATGTAACAAAAGAAAATATACTTTTAACAGTAGATAAATGTAGGGGGTGCTAACATGAAAAAACGATGGATTTCTTGGTGGATTGGTAACATATTTTGGATTATCGTTTTTGGAATATGGGCCGCTATTATTTGGCTACGAAATGTTGATGGTGCTGGTGTTATTCAAACACCTGAAATTAAATCAATATCACTTATCGTTTTATTAATCACGTTTATCATACCGGTATTTTTTCAAATTATATGGCTAATCATTAATTTGAGAATGAGTAAAAAACATAATTATACGATTTAGTTTTTTTGAATTAACAGATGAATATTTTTCATAAAAAAAGAGAGGAATCTACATCAAAATAGATTCCTCTCTTTTACATTTAGACTTATACTGCGCTTTTAATGCAGCACTACTCCTCTTTTTTTACGATGCATGTTCATCTTTCTTCTTCATTAACGCTCTTTTCTTCATCGCCTTCGTTAAATATCCACCTTTAAACGAGCGAATTTCATACGAAGACATAAACGCTTTCGGTGCAATTTCATTAATGATTTCTAAAAGCTCTTTCTCTCTAGAACGCTTTGCGACGATATCTAAGCGATAACGTATAGAATTAATACCTTCGCCTTCAAATACTGTAACGCCAAATCCAGAGTGACGTAACTCATCTACTAATTCATTACAACGGTCTAGTAAACTAACTTGATACGTAATATAACCAATTGCTAATTTATTCTCTATATAACCGCCTAATAACAGTCCCGCACTAAAGCCAATGACATAGGCAACGATGTTCATCCAATTTGATAAATCTTGAAACACAATACCTAAACTGACAATGTAAATAGCTCCTTCTAACAATCCAACACCAGCAGCGGATCTTGTTTGATTCTTTACAAGCAAAATCGTACGGATTGTTAAAATTGGAACGTAAATAATTTGAAGCACAAAAATAAGTAGCGCTTGTAACATTGGTATCCACCTCTTTCAAAAAGTCTTTTGTCATAATAACATACATAACCTTTAGAAATCGATGGGTTTTTTAAAATTTTTTTATTATTTTTCATACTATTGAAAAACGCAAAAAAGAAGCGTATTATATTTGTCGTTAATTTGATTACTTGTATAATATCGCTAAACTAAAAAAGGAACCCGATTAGGTCCCTTTCATCATAGCTCTATGTTTTTCGAAGCATGTTACCTTTGTTTCTCTTCTTCTTTCACTAATTGCATATTTGCATAAGCTAAATTTGCAATCATTAAAAAGTGACCACCTAAAATCCCTGTACCGAATGCCCACATTTCCATTTCATGCTCAATTTCATACATGATGATAGCTCCTAAAATAGCAGCTGCAAATCGGTTTAAAACTCCTAATCCAGGAGCCTTTTCCTTCATTACGATACTTTTCCCGAGTTTCTCCACTCTGCGAGCTAATAACCAAAGACAATAGGCGCTTACTGCTAATCCAATACCGAACCCTGTCACTTGTTTTCCAAACGGAGTAATCGTCCACATAAGTAGTAAACCACTAAAGATCACATACAATTGTAATCGATATACACGTAAGGCTTCTTGAATCAAAATATCCGCTCCTAAGTTCTCATTTTTTGTACTTTAGAAGAAAAGCAGCAACTTACACAGTTGCTGCTTTCTCTTCTTGTTCTTGTTCCATCTTACGAATTTCAACACGTTTAATTTGGTAAGCGTCTTTTTCTAACACTTTAAATTCATAACCTTCTGCCTCAACGTGTTGTCCTTCTTCGATTTCATGATTTTGCATCATAATCCATCCACCGATTGTATCCACATCATCTTCTTCGATGTGTAATCCAAATAAATCTTTCACTTCTGAGATAAGCACTTTTCCATCAACAATGATATGTTGCTCGTTCACATGTTGAATTGGCGGTGCTTCATCTTCATCATATTCGTCACGAATTTCGCCGACGATTTCCTCCAAGATATCTTCAAGCGTTACAATTCCGGCTGTTCCTCCGTACTCATCATATAAAACAGCCATCGGAATTCGCTTCTTCTGCATTTGAAGTAATAAATCGTGAATTGGAGTCGTTTCCATCACTTCAATAATCGGACGCATATACGAGCGAATAGATGATAAATCTTTTTGATCCTCGGTCATATATCGAATAAAGAAATCTTTTACGTTGACCATACCGATAATATCATCTTTATCTTCTCCAAAAATCGGATAACGTGTGTATCGCTCATTTTGGATTACTTTCATGTGTTCTTCTACTGAATCTTCCAGGTAGAAACCAACGATTTCTGTTCGCGGTACCATAATCTCTTTTGCAATACGATTATCAAATTCAAAAATGTTATTTACATACTTGTATTCAGCTTGATTAATTTCGCCACTTTCATAGCTATCTGAAAGGATAAGACGTAATTCTTCTTCTGTATGAGCTACTTCATGTTCTGAAGCTGGCTTTAAACCAAATAAACCAGTTATCACACGAGCTGAACCGTTCAATACCCAAATAAACGGATACATTACTTTATAGAACATCATTAATGGGCCTGCCAATAATAACGTTACCCTTTCAGCCTTTTGAATTGCCATCGTTTTTGGAGCTAATTCTCCTACTACAACGTGTAAATACGTCATAATCATAAAAGCAAGACCAAATGTTAATACTGATGAAATAGAAGGATTTAAGTTCCATTTCTCAAATAACGGGTGTAATAACTTTTCAATTGTCGGTTCACCTAACCAACCTAATCCCATAGCTGTAACTGTAATACCTAATTGACAAGCAGATAAATATTCATCTAAATTTGTTGTTACCTTTTTCGCTGCTAAAGCACCGCGTTTTCCTTCCGCAACAAGCTGATCGATACGGCTTGAACGTATCTTTACAATCGCAAACTCTGCTGCTACGAAAAATCCAGTAAATGCGATTAAAATCGCAACCATGACTAAATTAAATATTTCCAATGAATCCCCTTAGTTAAAAAACTAAGGTGTCCACCTCCTGTATACTATAATGTTTTCTTATTTGTTTGTTAGAAAACATAGCCCGATACAAAAATTAAAGAGGTCGGATTTCACTTATTCTATAATAATAGAGCAAGTGTCTGTATTAAAGCTGTCGTTTGACCTGATAAAGATTTCGATATTTTTTCACGTTGTGAATCAGTCAATTCATCTAAAAGCGGTTTTAACTCAGTAAGCTCCACTTCTAATCGATGAATATGGTCTGTCACTTCATTCACTTGTTTCGAAACGTGTTCATTGATACCGAGCAGCTTCTTCTTCTCCTCGATTTTCTCTTTAATCTCACAAAGCGGCATATGCATTTCTTTGCACTTCTCAATAAATTGTAATGTCTCAAATGCTGTTTCGTCGTAATAGCGATAATTAGATTGAGATCGCTCCGCTTTTAAGATACCTAGATTCGTATAATAATCAATCGTTCGTTTCGACACGTGAGCCATGAGAGCCAACTGTCCGATTCGATACACCTTCCCAACGATCTTCCCCCCTTGTTTATATTACTTACATCATACAACACATAAACTGTACAGTCAAACGTGACGGTTTATTATTCACAATTTATACAAAATTTCAATCTCATCCTATGATTATTCAATACGAGTAATCTACACTTATGCAATAAAATCACTAAACTATTACCTAATCACTACATTGTCTGCCCTTTTTAACCTTTCTTATTTAAAAGCATATCCTACTAATAACGATTGCTTGTATAGGAGGGAATTAACATGAAAAAGACAATCATTTCTCATTTTTATAATGAAGAATACCTACTTCCATGGTGGCTTATGCATCACACGAAAATATTCGATCACGGCATTTTAATTAATAGAGGGTCTACAGATCGTTCCGTAGAGATTTGTAAACTATTAGCACCCCACTGGGAAGTACGAAATTCAAGATTTCTTGAGTTTGATCCAACTAATACTGATATTGAAGTGATGGAAATTGAAAGAGAAGTTTCAGGTTGGAAAATCGTTTTAAATACTACTGAATTCTTTTGTTGTAATAATACTGAAGAATTTTTTTCATCTCTTCATACACTAGGCCAAAACATGTATGCGATTAGAATGATTTTAATGATAGATAATCATAATTATAATTATTCAAAGCCTAGATATTCTATCCCCTTAGTAGAACAGCGATACCACGGTGTCTTCCCTTATAACCCAAATCTCGGATGTGCTTGGAGATTTATTCACAATCATCTAGACGGTGCATATTTACCTGGTAGACATCATTCGCGGCACGGATATATAATTTATGACTATCCTTCATTTATTTTAAAATTCTATTTTAGCCCTTGGAATGAACAATCAAAAGCAAGAAAATTACAAATTACACCTACCCTTTCAAAAAGGGGTATTCAAATGGGGCTTCAAACACATTACGGTCAATCTCCTGAAGTACTGGACATACGTTTTTTAGAGCTTAGTAACCTAACACAAGACCTCCGTCATAACCCTGAATATCAAGAATTATTCCCAAAATTCAAACCGTAATATTTTCTGCATCGTCATCACCTCAAACATTTTCATTCGCTTAATCAAAAACAATCTCATTTGCATAAAACATGAATACTGTATAAATAATAAATTTTTATTTTAGGAGGAAAAAATGAAAGCTGTTATTCTTGCTGGTGGGTACGGTACAAGAATTGGGGAAGAAACACATTTAAAACCGAAACCTATGATTGAAATTGGAACAAAGCCCATTCTATGGCACATTATGAGTTTGTATAGTCATTACGGGATTACTGAGTTTATTATTTGCTTAGGCTATAAAGGATATGCAATTAAAGAGTTCTTTCTAAATTACAACTTACACATGTCTGATTTCACAATACAGTTAAACGATAATACAATTACTAGCCATTCTCATCGTGTAGAACCATGGAAAGTTACACTAATCGATACTGGTGTAAATACCGAAACGGGTGGCCGAGTGAAAAAGATTCAAAATTATGTCGGAGACGAACCTTTCTGCCTCACTTATGGTGATGGATTAAGTAATGTAAATATAAAAGAACTTATTACATTCCATAAAAAACATGGGAAAATGGCTACTGTTACTGCCGTACAACCTCCTGGTAGATTTGGTTCTCTCATATTAGATAAACAGTCTGTAACATCTTTTCAAGAAAAACCATTAGGTGATGGCGGATGGGTTAACGGTGGATTTTTCGTTTTAAATCCTGAAGTTTTCAATTACATTAGTGGAGATAAGTCTGTTTTTGAAACAGACACTTTAGTTCAGTTAGTAAACAAAAATGAATTGGCCGCATATCAACATTCTGGTTTTTGGCATCCGATGGATACATTGCGCGATAAAAATAAATTAGTCGAGCTATGGGAAAGTAATAACGCTCCATGGAAGGTTTGGTAATATGGCTTCATCATCTTTTTGGAATAAGAAAAAAGTATTTATTACGGGACATACTGGATTTAAAGGCTCATGGCTCACCCTTTTCTTAACTTCTTTAGGTGCAGAAGTAGTAGGCTTTTCTTCTCATCCCCCATCCATTCCTAACCTTTTTGAACAAGGTAACGTAGCAAAAGAGTGCACGACAATGAAAGGCGATATTACAGATTACCATTCTTTATTTCATGCCATGAAGCAGCATAAACCCGACATAATATTTCATTTAGCAGCTCAGCCAATCGTAACCGCTTCATACAAAAATCCTATCGATACATTCAAAACGAATGTTTTAGGTACTGTCCACGTGCTAGAAGCAGCAAAGTCCTTCGAAAGCGTACGTGCCATTATTAATGTGACAAGCGATAAATGTTATGAGAATGACGGTAGTGGCGACCGAGCGTTCGTGGAAAATGACCGACTAGGAGGTTTCGACCCTTATAGCGCTAGTAAAGCTTGTGCTGAATTAGTTACAACATCTTATCACCAATCTTTTTTTCACACGAATACTACTTCGCTTGCTTCTGTAAGAGCAGGTAACGTTATTGGTGGTGGTGATTGGGCAGAAGATCGATTATTCCCTGATATCATTCGGGCATATTTGCACAATCATACTTTGTGTATTCGAAACAAATATGCCATCCGTCCGTGGCAACATGTTTTAGATCCTCTACATGGCTATATCCTTTTAGCTGAAAAACTTTGGAATGATGCTAAATATGCAGAAGCATGGAATTTCGGACCGATTAATGAATCTAGCAGAACCGTAAATGATGTCATTCAATCCGTAATGAAATTATGGAATAAACGACTCACAATCCATTCTCCCTCTACGAAAACTCCTTATGAATCACCAATTTTAACACTCAACAGTACAAAAGCAGTAAACAAACTCGACTGGACTCCTAAGTTATCAACAGATGATTCTATCGCTTGGACTGTTGATTGGTATAAAAAATATGCATCCGGTGAAAATATAGAATCTTTCACGCGACAACAAATCGATGCATTCAAAAATTTATAAGGGGGCTATAAAATGGAACAGAAAAAATGCCGTTTTTGCCACTCATTACTAACCAACACTTTTTTAAATTTAGGCATTTCCCCTCTTGCTAATTCATTTGTAGCTCCTGAAAGCTCATATAAAATGGAACCTTTTTATCCGCTGCACACATTTGTTTGTAACTCTTGTTTACTCGTACAGCTAGATGAATTTGAATCCCCACAAAATATTTTTCATAACTATTTATACTTCAGCTCTTACTCCTCAAGTTGGCTACTACACGCTAAACAATATGTAGAAATGGCGATTAAGCGTTTCAACTTAACGAAACATTCAAAAGTGATTGAAATCGCAAGTAACGATGGGTACTTATTACAATACTTTCAAAAAGAAAATATCGAGACGTTGGGAATTGAACCAGCAAAAAACGTAGCAGACATCGCTATCAAAAAAGGAATTCCTACTCATGTGAATTTTTTCAGTAATGACTTAGCAAAAAAATTACCACAAGCTGATTTAATCGTCGCAAATAACGTATTAGCACACGTTCCAAACTTGCATGATTTTGTTGCCGGTTTAAAAACGTTATTAAAACAAGATGGCACGATAACAATTGAATTCCCACACTTATTAAACCTCATATCCTTTAAACAGTTCGATACTATCTACCATGAGCACTTTTCCTACTTCTCACTTATAAGCCTTCAAAAAGTTTTAAGTTATCATCATTTACAAATTGTTGATGTAGAAGAACTTTCAACGCATGGTGGTTCCTTACGGATTTTTGTAAACCATCTAAGTGCCCAATCAACTATCCATTCCAATGTTACAAAATTAATTCAAAAAGAAGTCGACCACGGGTTAGATACTTTAGATTGCTATCTCCGTTTTTCTAAACGCATCGAACAATTGAAAATAAATATTTTAAAGTTTTTTATTGAAGCGAAAGCTTTAAACAAACAAATTATCGGTTACGGTGCTCCAGCTAAAGGAAACACCCTTTTGAATTATTGCGGGATAGGTAAAGAATTTCTAGCTTATACAGTAGATAAAAATCCTCACAAACAAAATCTCCTTTTACCAGGAACTCGTATTCCAATAAAATCTCCAGCAGAAATTAAACGTACAAAACCGGATTACATTTTCATACTTCCTTGGAATTTGAAAGACGAAATTATGAAAGAATGCTCTTTCATTCGTGAATGGGGCGGTAAATTTTTAGTGACGGTTCCAGAAGTTGAGGTGATCGAGCCATGAAGAAGGTTGTTGTAACAGGTGGTAGTGGCTGGATAGGTAAATATGTTGTACATTCACTTATACAAAAGGGATATGAAGTGCACGCCACGTATAATAAAAATAAATCCTCTCACCTCCCTTGCCATTGGCATAAAGTAAACTTGCTTCGCGATGACGTAGTAAAACAATTCATTTCCGACGTTCAGCCTAGCCATCTCATTCACCTTGCTTGGGAAGCAGTGCCACCAGCATGCTATGTATCTATTAATAATTACTATTGGCTAAAGTCTAGTATTTCATTGATTCAATACTTCACAACATACGGCGGAAAGCGTGTTGTCGTTGCAGGTACTGGCGCAGAATATGAATGGTTTAACGGCGTATTATTTGAAGATTCGCCGCTTCTTTCTTATAAAACCCCGTATTCATTATGTAAAAACACACTGCACTCCTGGTTAGAAACGTATGCACAACAAACAGGCCTCAGCATGTGTTGGAGCCGCATTTTTCATATGTATGGACCTTACGAACAAGGTAATCGGCTCGTTTCTAACATTATCACTTCCTTATTAAAAAATGAGGAAGCACTATGTACACATGGAAAACAATCGAGAGATTTCCTCCATGTGAGTGACGTCGCTGACGCTCTCGTAACAATATTAGAACATGGCGTTACAGGCACCATCAATATCGCTTCAGGTCAATCTGTACAAATTAAAGAACTAGCTTCTATCATCGCTAAAAAAATAGGAAAAGAACATTTAATTAAACTAGACGCGATTCCTTTCTCTAAGGATGAACCTTTATTTGTCGGCGTTAGTGTAGAACGTTTAAAAACTGAAGTAAACTGGAAACCAACATACGATTTAAATACAGGAATAGAAGAAACAATTTTATGGTGGAAATCATTTATACAAAAACATAACGATATGCATCACTAAAACGTAAATCCTTTGTTCCTCTCGCTAATTCCTTATACCATTCTTCTAATCTTTCCGGCGTAATAATATGGTGCGTCCCCATTCCCCCATGCTTACTAGCTTCAGAAAGAGTCGGACCAATTTGTAACTTTCTCTTTCTCATCACATCGTTCCACGGACTAAATCCAAACCATAATATACAAGCAAGGGGCGGATAAATCATAGATTCATGCGCGGATAGATGTCTTCCAACCGTATAACTTCCATGTTCATGATTATGAATAAATCTACCTCTTCTCCATGACGGCCAATCTTCTGGTAAATAACCATGAAATCGCTGTTTCATTAAAGGTATTCCAAAGTTAAGGTCCGGATAGTTGTAGTTAGGATCATCAACCATAATAAGCCCGTCCAGCCAATACATCCTCCCTCCCAATTCATTTAGTGATTTCCAAAACTGATTTTTATCTTGCATGCAAAGAAACTCAGTCGTATTTAAAACCATTTTCCATCCTTGTACTTCTTGTTCTATCCTCATCACTTCATGATCTGTCGCATATGCATCAAACTTTGGATTTACAGAATCTCGCACTTCCCAATGCGGTGCGAATTTTTTACAAATCTCAACGGAACGATCTGTTGAACCTTTATTAATTAAAATACCATGATCAAACAGTTTCGTGTGATGCATAAGCCACCATGGTAGTAAATACTCTTCGTTATAAAAATGAGAAATAACGGTTCTAGTTATTACAATCTCCTCCTCTTTCTCTATTAATCTACTTTTTACTCTACAACCAATATACTCACAAACAAAAAATATGTGTCCTAATTATTAAACAAATAGTATTACTAATATTTTTGTAAGTTTTCCTTTGGTGTCCAGCCCTTCTCATCATCTGTTTCTTCTCACCAAACCCATCCTTTCCAGTTATACTTCTCTTCGTGATAAAACATCCAGTTTTCCCAGTCTTCTGGACCAACGTAACTCTCTATCATTTTCACTACACCCCTCTCTTCTAAGCGAATTGGATTAGGATAATTGCTAACATGTGATTTTATAACGATATATTTCATAAGAACCTCCAATAAACTGAAAATTAAGTTATAATATCATTATAAAATTATGAAGGAGGAATGCACTCATGTACTACAACACTTCATTCGAAAACGATCAACCTGTAGGCCGTCTATAAACTAAGACGGGCATTCATTTAGCACATACACTATGCCTCGTCTTAGGGAGCTCATATTACCCTAAAAATAGACGGAGGTATTTCAAATGAAACAAACAATTTTAGGAGCTATATACTTATCACTAGCAGCAAGTATATGGGGCGGTATGTATGTTGTTAGCAAATACGTACTCGATTTTATCCCACCACTAACACTCGTTTGGCTACGCTTTATTATCGCTTTTGTTGTTTTATATGGCATTTTGAAACTAGCTGAGAAAAAGCAAAAGAAAAAAGTAACCATTCGCAAAAAAGATTGGCTCCTATTCGCTTGGATTGGATTTATCGGCTATTTCATTTCGATCACATGCCAATTTATCGGAACAAAATTATCCGACGCTCATACAGGCTCGTTAGTTACATCAGCTACACCTGCATTTATGGTTATATTTGCAGCGCTCATTTTGAAAGAAAAACTAACTGCTCGTAGACTTTTATCTACTATAATAGCGACAATCGGTGTCATTATCGTAATCGGATGGGATATTGAAATTGGCTCCTATTTTATCGGAACAATCATTTTAGTTGGAGCCGCTATTACGTGGGCTTTACTATCTATTTATGTAAAAATCGCTTCAATCCAATTTTCATCCTTAGTTATTACAACGTACGCAATTTTCTTTTCACTCTTTTTTATTACACCTTTTATGATATGGGAGCTACAAGCGGCCTCTATCGGAACAGTAAATACGTACGTAATATTAGGCGTATTATACTTAGGAATCGTCTCAACAGCAGGTGCCTTTTTCCTTTGGAATAAAGGATTAGAATTACTGGATGCAAGCATAGGTTCCTTATTTTTCTTCTTCCAACCTATCGTTGGATCGTTACTTGGTTGGTTGCTCTTAAATGAAACATTAAATAGTAACTTTTTTATTGGTGGTATTCTTATTATATGTAGCGTTTTAATTACTACTTTTGAAAAGAAATAAAAAGCAGGCAGAGATTCTTAGTCTCTGCCTGTTCGCATTATTGGATCTTGGTCGTGAAAACCAATACAAATCGGTATATTATTTTGCACTTCACTACGTACACTTATAAAACTACACAGCGTTTTAGCAATTAAATATAAAGTGATACCGATTGCTTTTTCACTTGTGTCAAAGCCATTTTCATTATACATATCCGCTAATTCTACAGACTCCGGTCCCTCAACATCATATGTCCATTCAGAAGCCCAATCATCATCCTCTTCTTCAAGTGGAGCATACTCCTCACAAATATAAAACTGACTAGTCCACTCGTTATCAAGGTCATACTCAAAATAAATCGCTTTTGCTTCTTCATTAGTAGCCATTTCTACAGCTGCATCCAAACCTACTCGAATACTTACCTTATATGACTCTACATCAATTACTTTAATTCGTTCTGCATATTCTGTAGACGCCAACATGCAACAAATATCATAATACTTCGCTTCTATTTGCTCTACTGCTAACGAAAAGACATCCTCTTGCATCTCTTCTAAATACTGAAATATATCCACACTAAATACTCCTCACTCTTTACGCACTCCAATGCGATGGACGAGACAATAATTTCGGTAATTTCGTATGTTTGTCCCCTCTAGCAGCATTAACTTGAACTTGCGTCAGAAAAATACTATTAGTAAAATCAGCCCCGCGAATATCTGCATCTCGCAAATCTGCTCCAATGAGATCTGCTCCTCTTAAATCTGCACCATTTAAGTTAGCCGCAATTAAGTAAGCTCCTCTTAAATTTGCACCTTGTAAATTTTTCTTTTTCAGATTCGCTCCCATAAGGTCTGCTCCGCGGTGAATGATTCGTTTCTTACGCGCAGTATTCATTTCCTTCCATACTAATTCGCTCGTTTCTAAAAGAAGAATGTTCACCTCTGCCCTATGCATTGGAACATTTATTTTCATTAACTCATCTGGATTTAAATTCGAAAGTCGCTCTGTCTCCTCAATTGCGGTCTCCAGCTCTTTATGAATTGGCTGTGTTGCCTTTAAAAGAATCGCTTCATTCAAATACCAAAGCATTTCATGAAGTTGATGCATAACCGGAAAAGCATCGTACATTTTTCTTGCATGCTTTGCATCTTTCCTCCAATCAATCCCTTTAAACGTACCCTGAGAAATCTTCTGCCCAGCACCGAAACATTCAAATACTGTACAACCTTTATAACCTTTTCCTCTAAGATTTTTATGTATACTACATTTAAAATCTGATTGTAAGTTGGAACATGGTTTACCACCATCTTTATTCACTGCAAAATCTACCGATGCTGCAAACGGTAATGCAACGCAACATAGACCGAAGCATGTTTCGCAGTTTGCTTTTAAATGATCGTTATGATTAGTCAAAATCTATACCCCCTGTTGTCTTTTGACTATTTCATAATATTCCAACTGTAATAAATAATCAATTTTAAAATAAACTAGCATCTTTCATTTCAATTCATAACTTTATCATTCGATTTCCTTTCAATTGAAAAGGACTATTTCTATTCAATGAATTATAATTAAATTATAAATTTTCAAACTAAAAGGAGACTTATTATGGCACTAGAAATGAAAACAAACTGTCAAATTTGCGATCAATCGCTCGAACAAGATTCTGAAGCATACATTTGTGTATATGAATGTACATTTTGCGCACCATGTACAGAAGAAAGACATAACGTTTGTCCAAACTGCGGCGGCGAATTAGTACGTAGACCGAAAAAGAAATAATAAAAAGCAAAGCGATATCGCTTTGCTTTTTATTATTTTCTAAGTTTATGAAATTATATCGAACACAACTTAAACATTTACAAACTTCACACAAACAGGCTCTGGCACAGCAACATCAGATTGTAAAAGTGTTAACTTACCTGTAGATTCATCTCTTGAAAATAACACAAGATTATGTGACTTTTCATTTGTAGCAACAAGGAACTTTTCAGTAGGATCTAATACAAAGTCTCTTGGCCAATTTCCTTCTGTAGATGTGTGTTCAACAAATGTAAGCTGACCTGAATTTTGATCTACGCTATAAACAGCGATACTATTATGACCACGATTACCTGCATATACAAAACGGCCGTCAGAAGAAATATGAATCGCACTTCCTTGATTATTTTCATCAAACTCTTCTGGAACAGTAGAAATATACTGTAATTCTGTAAAGGATCCTTCTGCAGGATTATATGTTAACACAATAACCTCTGAACTAAGCTCCGTCATCACATACGCATACTTTCCATTCGGATGAAAAGTAATATGTCTTGGACCACTTCCTGGATTTACAGATAAACGATTCACTTCTGTTAATGTACTATCTTTTACTTCATACGTAATTATTTTATCTATCCCTAAATCAACGCCCACTACATATTTTTCATCAGGAGTGTACCCCGCGTAATGTGCATGTGGTTTTTCTTGTCTTTCTTTATTCGGACCTGAACCTTCATGTGCCATAATAGATGAAGCAGGATTTACAGTTCCATTTTCTTCATTTATTTCAAAAGACTCAATCGTTCCTTTATGGTAATTCGCTGTAACTACTGTATGATTTCCACTATCAACACTAATATGACAAGGAGAAGCACCTTCTACTACTTGTCTATTTTTCGCTTTTAGTTCTCCAGTATGACTATCAATGGAATACGCAGCTACACCGCCAGATTCGCCTTCCTTAACAACAGAATAGAGATATTCATTCTTTCGGTTAATCGTTACATATGTAGGGTTATCAAGCTTAGCGGCAAGTGTTACATTACTAATTTTTTTTGCTTCTGTGTCTAAAGTAAACTTATATATTCCTTCGCTATTTTCTTTCGTGTAAGTTCCAACATATCCAATAAACTCTTTGTTATCCTTCATTTTCATAACCCTCTCTCCCTATATTTTTCGTTCATCATGCTTCTTAAAATATTTTATGTTGAAAGAGTATCCTAAAAAATCGGAGTACCTCTTTATACGTTACCATATTTTCTTGGTAAATAGCTTTTAAACCCACTTTTTTTGATACGCTGCTATACTTTCATATTCTTCTTCCAATTGACGGGACAGACGGATATAGATTGGCGTTAAATCTTTATATTTTTCCACACTTTCCATGTTTGGCTCATGATGGAAATCTGCACCTACCATTTCAGAAACTACAGATAATGTATCTATTTCACCTAAACTATATAAACCGAGGATGGCAGCTCCTAAGCAAGAGCTTTCGAAACTTTCCGGAACATATACGTCTTGATGGAAGATGTCCGCCATCATCTGTCTCCAAAGTTCCGACCTTGCAAAGCCGCCTGTCGCTTGAATTTTTTTCGGTTCGCCAATTAACTCTTTTAAAGCGAGAAGAACCGTATATAAATTATAAATTACTCCTTCTAAAACAGCACGGATAAGATGTTCTTTCTTATGATGCAATCCGAGTCCAAAGAAAGATCCTCGTGCATTTGCATTCCATAAAGGAGCTCTTTCCCCTGCTAAATACGGGTGAAACAATAAACCGTCAGATCCAGGATTCACTTTTGCTGCTATTTCAGTAAGTACTTCATATGGATCTTTCCCTAAACGCTTTGCAAGCTCAATCTCTGAAGTACCCAATTGGTCACGAGCCCATCTGAAAATCATACCGCCATTATTAACTGGTCCACCGATTACCCAATGGTCTTCAGTTAACGCATAACAAAAAATTCTACCTTTTGGATCTGTTACAGGACGATTTGTTACAGCACGTATCGCACCGCTTGTACCAATTGTAACAGCCACAACGCCAGGATCTATTGCATTTACACCTAAATTAGATAGTACTCCATCACTCGCTCCTACTACAAAAGGCGTAGAAACAAGTACATTCATCTCTTTGGCAAGCTCTTCATCTAATCCTGTTAAACTGTGCGTTGTTGGAACAAGTTTAGAAAGCTTTTCATCTGTAATTCCCGCAACATGTAAAGCCTCTTCATCCCATTTTAAAGATTTCAAATTAAACATCCCTGTTGCTGACGCTATAGAATAATCAATTACATACTCTTTATATAACTTGTAAAAAACATATTCTTTAATAGAAATGAATTTATAACTTTTTGCGAATAACTCTGCCTGCTCATTCTGTAGCCAAACTAATTTCGAAAGTGGTGACATCGGATGAATTGGTGTCCCAGTACGAAGGTAAATTTCATGACCATTCATATCATTCTTTATTTTCTCCGCCCAGCTTGCACTTCTATTATCTGCCCAAGTGATACATCTCGTTAACGGCTCTCCCTTTTCATCTACGGCAATGATACTATGCATTGCCGAACTAAAAGAGACACAAAGAATATCACTTGGCTGTACACTACTTGATCGTACAGTTTCTTTAATCGTATTTATTACTGCACGAAAAATTTCTTCTGGGTCTTGTTCCGCTGTTTCAGGCGTAGGAGAATATAAAGGATATTCAATTCCATGACTAGCAATAACAGATCCATCAGTAGAAAATAGAACTGATTTTGTACTAGTTGTTCCAATGTCTACACCAATCATA
This sequence comes from Bacillus sp. MYb78, assembly GCF_002975115.1. Lineage (NCBI taxonomy): Bacteria > Bacillati > Bacillota > Bacilli > Caryophanales > Bacillaceae > Bacillus > Bacillus sp. MYb78. The sequence goes on along the minus strand of NZ_PCOB01000010.1, from coordinate 41,585 downwards.
TATTTTGAGCTCACCATTTCTTCCTCCTAACAAAAAATTGTTACAGTATCCCACCATAAAAATACATTCCTTTTATCTATTGATAACGTTGTATGCCACAATTATCTAAATAGAAACATCTTTATCTTAAACAAACATATCGAGTAGTAAAACTCCTCCAAAAGCGATAAATGAAAGTAACGTTTCTAATACTGTCCATGTTTTAAATGTTTCTTTCACTGTTAACCCTAGGTATTCTTTTACCATCCAAAAACCAGCATCGTTTACGTGTGACAACATTAATGCTCCTGCACCTGTTGCAATAACGAGTAACTCTAAGTTCACACCTGTTGTATTTTCAACGATTGGCGAAACGATACCCGCTGCTGTTGTTAAAGCGACTGTCGCTGACCCTGTAGCAATTCGAATTAATCCTGCTACTATAAATGCTAATACAATTGGGGATAGAGCTAAATGCTCAGACATTTGAGCAATAGCATTGCCTACACCACTATCGATAAGAATTTGCTTAAATCCCCCGCCGGCACCAATAATCGCAACAATTGAACCGATTGGTAATAAGCTATCTTCTGTTATCTTCTTAATAGCTTTTTTATCGATACCTTGACGAAATCCAAGAAAATAGAACGCCGCAAAACATGCAATCAATAGTGCAATGATAGGACTACCGATTAATGTGACAATCTTCATCAAAGTATTAGAAAGAGGCACATAAGGAGCTGCTGCAGCTAAAACCATTAACATAACAGGTAACAAAATAACTAAAAATGAAACTCCTATTCCTGGTAATTTCGTTGATTTTGTATTTACACGAATCAATTCTGGCTCATTTTCAGGAATTACACGTTTGTGAATCCATTTCGCAAATATAGGACCTGCAATAATCGCTGCAAAAAATGTAATAATGAGTGAATACAATAGTACCTTCCCAAGATTCGCTTTATAAATACCAATTGCTACAATTGCCCCTGGATGCGGAGGAACAAGGCCGTGTACGACAGATAGCCCAGCAATTGCTGGTAATGCTATCAATAAAATATTTTGTTTCGTTGTTTTATGAATTGAAATTACTAACGGCAGTAATATTAAAATGCCTACTTCAAAAAACACCGGAATTCCAATAATAAAACCTGCAATTAACATAGCCCATGGTAAGTTTTTTATCCCAAAGGATTTAATAAAGAACTCTGCCACTTGCATTCCAGCACCTGACTCTGCCATCATTTTCCCTAAAATTGTACCTAATACTAAAATACCTACTAAATGCCCGAGAACACTTCCGACTCCCGTTTCATAAGCACTCACTATTTTATCCATTGGCATTCCAGACATAATTGCTAAAAACAAACTTGCAACCGTTAAACTAATAAACGCATGCCATCTCCACCACGATACCCCTAAAATAACAATTACAATTGATAATAATGTAATAATTAAAAGGTACATATTCATACTCAATCCCCCTTTATGTAAACCCTTTCATAATTACTATATAATTAAAAGAACCTATATAGTTCTTACTTGAGTAAAAGATACCTTTACATATTGCTATACGTTTAAAAGCATCTTCACATCATAATGATTTATATAAAAAGAATCTCCCTTATTAGAGATACACTATAACTCATCTCTCTAATAAGGGGATTTCTCTTTCATAATTATAATGTTATTGTGATAAACGCTTCGCGCGATCAATTTTTCCTTTTTTAAAAGTGAATGACACTTTCATCTCTGCTTTTTTCACGTAGTAAGACTACAAACTCGGGATCCAGTTTAAACGATGAAGTTACTTAGGATTTGTCCTCTCATGAAAAGCAATTTTCGGAAAGCACCTTCACTTTCATGTATTATAATTTAGGAGCTTTCGCCCAATCCGCAGCAAATTTCTCAATACCTTGGTCTGTTAATGGGTGCATAGCAAGTTGCTCGATTACTTTATAAGGGATTGTTGCAATGTGAGCACCTGCCATCGCTACACGAGTTACATGATCTGGATGTCTGACAGAAGCCGCAATAATTTGTGTATCTAATTGATGAACATCGAATAATTCAGCAATTTTAGCAACTAATAGTACACCATCTTCAGAAATATCATCTAAGCGTCCTAAAAATGGAGAAACATACGTTGCACCTGCTCGAGCAGCTAAAAGTGCTTGGTTCACAGTGAAAATAAGTGTAACGTTCGTTTTCACACCTTTTTCAGTAAGATAGCGACAAGCTTCTAATCCTGCTAGCGTCATTGGAAGTTTTATCGTGACGTTTTTATCGCCACCGTTAATTTTAATTAATTCTTCTGCTTGAGCAATCATTTCTTCAGCTGTAACAGCATCTGGCGTTACTTCTGCCGAAACAGACTCAACTTTAGGTACTGCCTGACAAATTTCTGCGATACGGTCTTCAAACTTAACGCCCTCTTTTGCTACTAAAGAAGGATTCGTTGTAACACCAGCTAAAACTCCAAGTTTATATGCTTTTTTTATGTCCTCAAGATTTGCAGTATCAATAAAAAATTTCATGATCAATTCCCTCCAGTTTTTAAACGTTGATGATTTACATGTTTAATATGCTTATCCCGTAAAAGCCCGATTGGTATGGAATAAAGCCCCTACTTATTAAAGTTTCACTTTATTTCTTTTCTACTGCATGTCCGCCAAATTCATTGCGCAGAGCTGCTACAACTTTTCCTGTAAATGTATCATTGTCTAATGAGCGGTAGCGCATTAATAGAGACATTGCGATAACAGGAGTTGCTGTTTGAAGGTCTAATGCTGTTTCTACTGTCCATTTTCCTTCACCAGAAGAATGCATAACACCCTTAATTTCATCCAGTTTTGCATCTTTAGAAAATGCATTTTCTGTTAATTCCATTAACCAAGAACGAATGACTGAACCGTTGTTCCATACTCTTGATACTTTTTCATAATCGTAGTCAAATTCACTTTTCTCTAGAATCTCAAATCCTTCACCAATAGCAGCCATCATACCGTATTCAATTCCGTTGTGAACCATTTTTAAGAAGTGACCACTACCAGCTTTTCCTGCATATAAGAATCCATTTTCTACAGCAGTATCGCGGAAGATAGGTTCAACGATGTCCCAAGCTTCTTGATCTCCTCCGATCATGTAACAAGCACCATTACGAGCGCCTTCCATTCCGCCAGAAGTCCCTGCATCCATAAAGTGAATGCCATCTTTCTTTAATTGCTCATATCGGCGGATAGACTCTTTATAATGTGAATTACCAGCTTCAATTAAAATATCTCCTTTTGATAAAAGTGGTGTAACCTCATCAATAACAGAATCAACAACAGCGTGTGGTACCATTACCCAAAGAATTCTTGGTGATTGTAATGACTGAACAAGTTCATTTAAGCTAGATACACCTGTAGCCCCGTATTCTTTCATTTCTTCTACTGCACTTGAATTTAAATCAAATGCTGCTACTTCATGTTTATGATCCATTAAATTTTTCCCTAAGTTTAATCCCATTTTACCTAAACCAATTAATCCTACTTGCATAATATAATTCCTCCTCAGATCATCTTTTATTAAAAATTCATATCACTACAATCTGGAATACCTTTCAGCACTAATAAGTTGGTATGTACAGAAAGGTATTCACAGTCATAGCTTAAGAATTCAATACATTTTTTGTAATTTGAACAACATTTTCTGTCGTAAATCCAAATAGATTCATGACTTCAGCTCCAGTTCCTGAAGCTCCAAATGTTTCAATCGATAATATTTTTCCTTCTTGTCCTACATAACGTTCCCAACCTAGAGATACACCCATTTCAAGAGATACTCGTTTCGTTATAGAAGACGGAAGAACGGATTCTTTATATTCGTTCGATTGGCGATCGAATAGCTCCCAGCTTGGCATTGCAACGATGCGAACAGAAACTTGTTCTTCTTCTAATTTTGCTTTCGCACTAGCAGCTAAGGATACTTCAGAACCTGTCGCAATTAAAATTACATCCGGATTTTCATTTGTTTGTGTTAATACGTAAGCTCCTTTAGAGAGATTCTCTATGTTCGCTTTCGTTTCATTAAACACCGGTAAATTTTGACGGCTCAGTACTAAAACGACTGGACCATCCGTTTGCTGTAAAGCATACGCCCAAGCACTCGCTGTTTCATTTGCATCTGATGGGCGGATAACTGTTAAACCAGGAATTGCCCGAAGAGCTGCCAATTGTTCAATTGGTTCATGCGTTGGACCATCTTCTCCTACAGCGATCGAATCATGTGTAAATACGTAAGTAACAGGTAACTTTTGCAATGCAGCAAGTCGAATTGATGGACGAAGATAATCATTAAATACAAAGAATGTACTTACGAACGGTTTTACTCCTCCATGAAGAGCCAGTCCATTCGCTGCCGCGCCCATTGCATGTTCACGTACACCAAAGTATATATTTCGGCCAGCATACGATTCTATCGCATACACTGCTTCACCTTTTATATCTGTCATCGTAGAATGCGAAAGATCTGCACTTCCACCGAAAATAGAAGGAATCGATTTCACATAATGATTAATAGCTTCCCCACTTGCAACACGAGTAGAAATCGTTTTTTCAATATCAAAGGATAGAATGTCTTTCGCTTCAATTAAAACATCACCTGTAATCGCTTTTTCTAATTCATCTGCTAGTGCAGGGTTCGACTCTCTGTATAAGTTGAACTGCTCATTCCATTCGTTCTCTTTTTCAGTACCTCTTTGTTTCAGTTCATTAAAATGAGCTTTTACTTCTTCAGGTACAAAGAAATCTTCCTCATAATCCCAACCATACACTTGTTTTGTCGCTGTTGCCTCTTCTACTCCAAGCGGATTACCATGTGCTTTGTTCGTTCCAGCAACTTTTGGACTTCCATAACCTATAATAGTTCTAATTTCTATAAGAGTAGGTTGATCCGTATTTTCTTTCGCTGATTGAATAGCTTTTGTAATAGCATCGACATCGTTTCCATCTTCAACTCTTACATATTGCCAATGTACAGATTCTGCCCTTTTCTGAATATCTTCAGAGAAAGCAATGCCTAATTCACCATCAAGTGAAATTTCATTTGAATCATACAGTACAATTAACTTGCCAAGTTTCATATGTCCTGCCATTGACATCGCTTCATAAGCGACACCCTCCATTAAGTCACCATCTCCGACTAAAGCGTACGTATTGTGATCTATAATAGAGTGACCATCCTTATTGAACTTCGCTGCTAAATGCGCTTCTGCCATTGCCATTCCGACAGCATTGGCAATCCCTTGTCCTAACGGGCCTGTCGTCGCTTCGACTCCAGAAGTATGACCAAACTCAGGATGTCCTGGTGTTTTACTATTTAACTTTCTGAAGTTTTTCAAGTCATCAATTGAAACATCATATCCAGCTAAATGAAGCAGGCTATATAACAGACTAGATCCATGTCCCGCCGATAAAACGAAACGATCACGGTTAAACCATTCTGGGTGATTAGGATTGTAATTTAAATGATTCGCCCATAATGCATAAGCCATTGGTGCTGCTCCCATCGGAAGACCTGGATGACCTGAGTTTGCCGCATTAATAGCATCAATTGATAACGTACGAAGTGTATTCACTGCTAATTGATTTATGTTTTGTGTCATAGTAATCGTCCCCCTAAATGCTTTCATGAAAGAAAGTACTTATTTTTCCGTCTCTTGATCTAACCACCATTTAAATCCACTTTCTTGCAACAGTTCATTAGACGCTTCTGGACCATATGAACCAGACTCATATTCATGAAGCGGTAATAAGTTTTCCTCGAACGCTTCAAGAATTGGTTGTACCCATTCCCATGACAATTCAACTTCTCTCCAATGTGCAAAGAATGTAGCGTCTCCACTCACAGCATCATGAATGAGTCTTTCATACGCTTCAGGTACTCCCACATCCGCTTGCTCACAAGTAAAGTTAATACGCATCGGTTCAATTTCTCCATTTTTCAATGGATTTTTACTATTTAACTGTAATGAAACGTTCTCACCTGGGCTAATTTCAATTATTAATAAGTTAGGTTCTGCATTTGGATTATTATCTTGATATTGCTGTTTTAACGTATTTTTAAATTCGATTACAATACGAGTAGACTTTTCTTTCATTCGTTTTCCTGTTCGTATATAAAATGGAACGCCAGTCCAAAACGGATTATCGATCCACAAGCGAGCAGCAATAAATGTGTCTATGTTAGAAGAAGGATTTACTCCTGGTTCCTCTTTATATGCTACAACTTGCCCGCCTTTTATCTCTCCTGAAGAGTATTGACCGCGAACGATATGGTTTTGAACGTCTTCTTTTTTCACTTTACGAAGCGTCTCCATTACTTTTCGTTTTTCCTCTCGAATTTCACACGCATTAACCTTTTCCGGCAGATTCATAGCAGTCATCATTAATATTTGTAACATATGATTTTGAACCATATCTCGAATGGCTCCTGCGTGATCATAATATCCAGCTCTTTCTTCAACCCCAACCGTTTCACTAGCTGTAATTTGTACATTCGCTATATGTTCTTTATTCCAAATCGACTGGAGAACAGGATTTGCAAATTCTAGCGCTTCAAGGTTTTGAATCATCGGTTTACCTAAATAATGATCGATACGGTATATCTCGTCTTCTTCAAACGTGCGACTAAGCTTATCATTCAGCTCACGAGCAGATGTAAGGTCGTGCCCAAACGGTTTCTCAATCATCAGGCGTTTCCATCCATCCGTTTTATCAAGTCCGCTTTCCTTAATATTTAAAGCAATCGTCTCGAAAAATTCAGGAGCAACTGAAAGATAGAACATTCTATTACCTTTTATATGTAGTTCTTCTTCCCTTTCACGAACGACTTGTAATAATCTCTCATAGTCTTCCGGCTTACTCACATCTAATGGACAATAGCGAAAATTATCTAAAAAACCTTCCAGTTCCGGAGTACCTTCTTCCCTCTGACGAGAAAACGTCTCTATTGATTCTTTTATTCTTTCTTGAAAATCTTCATGAGATACTTGACGTCTTCCAAGCCCGATAACAGATATCTGCTTTGGAAGCTTTTGATCTCTATATAAGTTATATAGCGCGGGGTAAATTTTGCGTTTCGCTAAGTCCCCTGTCGCTCCAAATAAAACAAAGGTCATTGATTCCAAGTTCAGTCCCCCTCTTGTTGTATAATCCTCGTCAATATACTAAAAATGAATTGTACAGAAGCTCATACTCTTATACTTCCTGTTTTTATAAAAAACAAAGAGTTATCTAATTCCAATTCTTTTTATACCTTTCGCTCTCTCATTGTCCCCAATATTAATAGTGGCAATTCAAAGCATTTCTACTGCAACTTACTTATTTATAGAACTTAACGAAATATTTTATATTTAATTACTTTTAGTAATTAAATAATCCTATGTCTAGTATATTAACCACATAAATTATTATCGTCAATAAAAATGTCTTGAATTAAATACTATTTATTTTGTAATACTTTTCTAAGTGTATTCCTAGTTACCATTCATTTTCAAAGATAATGATTGATATAATAAATATCAGTTTCATCAAAATCTTCAATTAATTTTCGGTTAAACTCGCGAGCAGACGTTACATTATAATCAAAAGGCTTCTCTATAATAAGACGGTTTAATCCTTTTGTAGTCCACAATCCACTCTCTTTAATATTTAAAGCAATCACATCAAATACTTCTGGTACAACAGATAGATAAAACATACGGTTTTCAGAAATATTTAATTCTGTTTCACGCTTTTTTACAAGGCTCAGTAAATCTTGATAGCCCACTATATTCGCTGTATCTAATTGACAATAACGAAATGTGCTAATAAATTCTTCTACTCCTGATTCGTCATCAGAAGATATTCTAGAAAATGTAGCAAGGGATTGTTCTACCTTTGTTTGAAATTCCACATCTGACATTGCCCTTCTGCCAATACCGATAATCGAAATAGATTGTGGTATATTTTGATTACTAAATAGTTTATATAAAGCAGGGTAAATTTTGCGTTTCGCTAAATCCCCTGTCGCTCCGAATAAAAGAAATGTCATTGAATCCATTTGTTCTCTCCCTTTTAAAACAATTGCTAGAATAGAATATATAAGCTCATTCGCTACTTAGCAAAATATTGTCTCTAAAACCTCATACTTTACTAATGTTTCTTCAATACAATTTTGCCAAGAGCACGTTCTGACTCACTTATGTGGTGTGCTTTTTTTACGCCTTCTACATGTAAACGCAACACATGTGTTACAACAGGTTTAATCTTCCCGCCCTCAATTAATTCTGTAATAAGAGAAAGTTCATATCCATTAGGTTCAGTAAATATATGGTCACTCTGAATATTTTTCTCTCTTGCTATTTCAGTTTGCGGAATTTCCATACCTTTCGGACCATAGATAGACGCTAACTTTCCATTTGGTGCAAGTACTTTATAACTATCCTTTAGTACATCCTCGCCTAACACATCAAATACAATATTGTAATTATGCAAAAGCAAAGAAAAATCTTCTGTTTTGTAATCAATGACAGTATCAGCGCCTAAATCCTTTACAAACTGTATGTTTTTCGTACTAGTCGTAGTTGCAACATGTGCACCGAAGCTTTTTGCTAGCTGAATAGCAAACGTACCAATCCCGCCAGATCCAGCATGAATTAAAACCTTATTACCCTTTTGAACATTAGCGAATTTCACTAAACTTTGCCAACTTGTCAAACCTACTAGAGGGATTGATGCTGCTTCCTCAAAAGATAGATTTCTCGGTTTTTTCGCTACATACTTCTCATCTACAGCCACGTACTCTGCATACGTACCATTTCGTTCAATATCTGGACGACTATATACTTCATCCCCCACTTTAAATGCTGTTACGTTTTTTCCTATAGCAGCAACTACACCTGCAACATCCCATCCTAAAACGAGCGGGAAGTCATAAGAAATTACGTCTTGAAGTAAACCCTCACGTATTTTCCAATCCACAGGATTTACACCAGCTGCATATACTTCAATCAGTATATCGTTGTCTCCCAATAGCGGTTTCTGCATTTCAATCTCTTGTAGTACACTTTTATCTCCATATTGCATAAGTCCTATTGCTTTCATTCTTTACACTCCTTTACAATGCTGGGAAATGAGGTAGTACTTCTTCTCCTAGCTCATCCAATACTTCGTCAGCTGGACGTTGACCATCAAATAGAGCAAGGAATAAATGATTCACACCAATACTTTTATATATATCAAGTAATTCAATTAGTGCCTTACGCCCTGTACGGTAACCTAAACGGATCGGTGTAGGACGTTCATTTGGATCTTCAGATAAATCTAAATGCATCGGTTGTATAAATGGTTTGAATACATCTGGATGATAATCCTCTACTAGTTCTCTCCATTGTCCAATTGCTCCCGCTTGATGTACTGGACTACGTGGATAATACATCCATCCATCTCCATGTTCAGCGAACCAGTCCATATTTTGCTGACTAAAACCTGTAATAAAGGTTGGAATATGCTTAGACGGTTTTGGAACTAAATTCGCACCATGAACTTCTCCTAGTGTCGACTGGATAGACGGGAAGTTTTTATACAAAATTTCTTCCAAGTAAGCAAACGCTTCTCTAAACTTTTCACCTCGTGTTTCATGACTAACACCTAACGCCTTGAAATCAGCACGTCTGTCACCGGATGAAACGCCAAGCATAATTCTTTCTGGAAATAGTTGATCCAATGTAGCAATTTCTTTCGCCACACGCAATGGATGACGAAGTGACAATACAGTTGCCGACGTTCCAAATGCGATTTTCTCTGTTTTGCTTGCTAAATATGTCAAATAAATCATCATATCGTAAATTTGACCTGTTGCAGGATCACCAAAGTCAGGGTCTTGCAGCAATACATCGCGAAGCCATACACCTGTAAAACCGTATTGTTCCGCTTTTTGTACTAACTCTACTTGTTTTTCCATCGTTGGAGCATGAAACTGATAATTTTCAATCGGAATGTGAACTCCTAATGTAAGTTGATCTTTCGCAAACATACGATTATATCCAAAATGATTCGCAAACTTTTCCATGTGTTTCACTCACTTTCCTTCATTCATATAAATCTATACTTTTCTTTACTCTTAATATTTCTTTTGAAATTTCATAGACAATGCTGTAACACCACATTGTTGCCGATTGTAATTGTAATAACTTTCTTTGTGCTACGAGTGTTATTATAAATCGGCCATAACATGAATAACAGTACGTACTTTAAAGTGATGTAGGCACTTTTAAGTACCTATACTAAGTGAGTAATAATAAATCATGCTGCAAAAATAACATCTACCCTTTCTTCAAAAAGCTTTACAGTAGTTTTTAGAAGTACGTTACATTATTTCATTTCATGCACTTTCCTCTTCTTTATATAAAATTCTCACTAACCAAATTCAAAATATTATACTTATTTTTCGCACTTTGCTATGCTATAACCACAAACAGGAGGTATAAACTATGAAAGCACAAATTATCCATTCTTTTGGGGATTCATCTGTATTTCAATTAGAAGAAGTTTCAAAACCAAAACTTTTACCAGGTCATGTTCTAATCGATGTAAAAGCAACAAGTGTAAATCCAATCGATACCAAAATGCGTAGTGGCGCTGTTTCAGCAGTCGCTCCTGAGTTTCCAGCTATATTACACGGCGATGTAGCTGGTATTGTTATTGAAGTAGGAGAAGGTGTTTCGAAATTCAAATCAGGGGATGAAGTATACGGATGTGCCGGAGGTTTTAAAGAAACTGGAGGTGCACTTGCAGAATTTATGCTTGCTGATGCGCGATTAATTGCTCACAAACCTAAAAATTTAACAATGGAAGAAGCAGCTGCTCTACCATTAGTTGCAATTACAGCTTGGGAATCTTTATTTGATCGTGCAAATATTAAACCTGGTCAAAATGTTCTCATTCATGGAGCTACTGGTGGCGTAGGACACGTAGCCATTCAACTAGCTAAATGGGCAGGCGCTAAAGTTTTTACAACCGCTTCTCAGCAAAGCAAAATAGACATAGCCCATCGTCTAGGAGCCGACATAGCTATTAATTATAAAGAAGAATCTGTTCAAGAATATGTACAAAAACATACGAACGGAAACGGATTTGAAGTTATATTTGATACAGTAGGCGGCAAGAATCTTGATCATTCTTTTGAAGCTGCTGCGGTCAATGGAACCGTCGTAACAATCGCTGCTCGTTCAACCCATGACCTCTCTCCTTTACACGCAAAAGGACTCTCTCTGCACGTTACTTTTATGGCGTTAAAAATATTACATACAGATAAACGTGACGCTTGCGGGGAAATTTTAACTAAACTAACGCAAATAGTAGAAGAAGGACACCTTCGACCATTGCTAGATTCTAAACCTTTTACGTTTGATGAAGTTGCACAAGCACATGAATATTTGGAGTCAAATAAAGCAATTGGGAAAATAGTGTTGAAAAACGTTTGGTAACTTTCACTAAATAATACAAATAACAGCGGGATTGCTTCGCCTTATCTTTGTCTTAAGAGGCGTGCCACAACCTTAAAAGCTTTCCATCCTTTACAACAAGTAAAAAATAACAGCCGAATTTTTCTTATAGTAGAAAATTCGGCTGTTTGCATGTCGCAATTTACTTTTTGTATATTTCCATTAATAGATAAAATACAACTCATTTGCCTTACCATCTTTACCTTCAACAGAATATTATGTTGTTTTTAATTTTTTAAAACACACTACGTACTAATCCCCCGTCTATTCGCAACGCGGAACCATTAATTGCTGAAGAAAGTGGGCTGCTTAAGAAAGTGACAAGATTGGCAATTTCTTCTGGTCGAATAAGTCTTTGAATAATAGAGGTTGGTCGATTCTCTTTCATAAATCGCTTCTCAGCTTCTTCTATTGTCAATTGCTCATTAGGATAAAGACTATTTAACATAGTCTCCACTCCTTCCGTTAAAGTCGAACCAGGCATTATAGTATTAACAGTCACATTCGTTCCTGTCGTCAGCTCAGCTAAACTGCGAGAAAGTGAGAGTTGCATCGTTTTAGTCGCACTATAGTGAGCCATTTCTTGAGATGGCATAATAGCTGCTTCGCTAGCAATAAAGATGACTCTTCCTTCTTTTCTTTCAATCATTTGTTTTAAATACGAGCGAGTAAGTCGAACACCACTCATAATATTGACTTCAAACAATTTAAACCAATCTTCATCAGGAATATCAAAATATTCTACAGGTTCAAAAATTCCTAAGTTATTAATAAGAATGTCTACTTCAGGGTACTTTTCAATCACATTTTGGCACCCTTTTTCTGTTCCTAAATCAGCTACTACGGGTTGAAGGATAGCATCCGGATACTGCGCTTGAATTTCATTTATCGTTTGATTAACATTTTCTTCACGGCGTCCATTAATAAGTACAGTAGCTCCTTCCGCTACTAATGAAGTGGCAATTGCTTTTCCAATCCCTGCCGTAGATCCAGTAACCAGTGCTGTTTTTCCTTTTAATTGCATATGCATATAGATTCCTCCAAATTCATGTGCTAAATGATTGACTTACGTTGGAATAAATAATTACGTTTATATTGTGGTTCACTTCTCTTATCTTTAACAGAAAATAAGCAGATCCACCCTTTTTTCGAAAGAGTATAAAGTGAAACTTTAATCAGTGGGGGTCTTACCGCCCGGCAAATAGCGGGATAAACGAAAATTATGTAGCTATTGGACTCTGTACTGAATTAAAAATCGAAATTATCATCATTTAGATCTACTCGATAATTCTGATTCTAATCATTGTAATGTTAAAAAATCACATCAACAACAGAGTAACGCTAAAACCAACTAATAAATACCATTATGATATATATTAACGATAAAGAAAATTACGCACTTTAAAGTTCCATAGGAACAAAAAAGTAACCCATAAACCATAATTTCTAACCCTTTACATTTACTAACGTAGTATCCTTTTCTATCATAGAAAAGGTTGTAAAATCACACATTCTTACATACAGTTATAAGATTATTTTTATTCTAATTAACTAAAAACCATATAACACATTTGTAAAATAAAATTCTAAAAAAACCTTGCAGAAAAATTCTACAAGGTTTTTGCCTATACACACAAATTAATCACTATATTAAAATAAAAGGGTTTATAATTCATCAAAATAATATTAAATATAAGCTGCTTTAAAGGCTTGTTGGACAGCTTGTACTTCTAATGAGTCTTTACCATATAAGTTCGTTGCTACACGAATACAAGCTTCTTTTAATTCTTTAAAGTTAGAAGTCATATTTAATTCATCCGTATTTGCATAATAGAAAATATCAAACATTTTATCTTCTCCAATGCCATGTACGTTTACTCCATTATGGTTTCCACCACTAGCAATCAAGTAAGCTACTTTATTAATAATGCTAGAGTTCGTGTGTACACCACCATGATCGTGGTCAGCATCAATAGGTAAGTTATTATAATGTCTATAGTCCTCCGGATATCTAGAAGAGATAGATGATGGGTTTTTCATATCTCTAAAAATACGACCTGATTGTTCTCCCATTGTCCAATTGAACTTTCCGTTATTGGCATACTTTTCAACTGCTACTCCTAAAATATCAGATAGAGCCTCATTAATTGCACCAGCTTCTCCTGCATACTCAAGTCCAGACTCATTTCTTGTAACCGCGTGTGTAAATTCATGTCCTGCCACATCAAATGCTCTAACAATTGGATCTCCGTATACTAGCATAGCTCCATTACTAAATGCATTGAACCACTGCTTAGGATTTCCTTTATTCGTACCATTTGTGTTCCAACCATGAACGACAGAAATTACTTTTTGCCCATTATTATCAAAGCTGTTACGGCCATATTTTTCTTGATAAAAATCATATACTTTTGTTGCTAAATAATGGGCACTAACTGCTTTAGGATCTGTAAAATTTGTAGAATTACTTGTTACTAAATCATCGAGATACCCCCATACATTTCTTCTATAATTATTATAATCTTTATAATTAGCAGTATATGTTTCAATTCCCTTACCACGAGAATAATCTGCAAGCATGTACGTTCCATCACTTCGCTGTGTAATTCCAAACGTACGATTAATGCCTAAGTCATCTTTTCCTGTACCTGTTAATTTTGAAGGATCTTGTGATTTATTTGCTGTCGCAGATTGGACAATACTACTATCTACTTGTATACCCAATTTTTGAACGAGTTCTTTTAATAGATTACCACCAAAAGCATCAATTAATACTGTACCAGATACATATTCAGGTGTAGATGCACTAAAAGTAATTTGATATGCGTTTGTAGCTTTATTTGTATTTTCATCTACATATACCACTTGTTTAATTTCTGGTTCTTCAATAAATGTGAGATCATTTCCATAGATGTTGAAAAGCTGTTTCTTTGCATCCTCTTCTGATAAAGTAATAGGTTGTTTCAAATCTTCCTGTTGTTGTAGATCTTGGGCACTATCCCCCGAAACGCTCGTAAGTACACCATCATCATTAATATGTGCTGTTAGTTGATATCCGTATACATCACGTCCTTCATACGTTTGTTGAAGACGTACCAATGTAGTACCATCATAAGATTTACGACTTTGCGTAACATTATAATTAACTTTGGATTCCGTATTAACTTGCTTTGCTGATAATGCTTGTTCTGTTTTTCCTTTTAGTGCATCCTTTGCTACATTTTCTGCCGAATTTTGAGAAGGTGCTGTTAAATTACCTGTTCGGAACGTATCTTCCTTTGTTTCCACTTTTAAATCTTCTGTTTCCGCATGCACTCCTCCATAGGGCATAATCGCCGATAACACGACTCCTGTAGTTAAACCTACCTTTACGAAATTATTCATATTCTTACTCCTTTATAATCTTATTATTAAGTTAAACGAATGTTTTTTCGAAATTGGAAACATAGATATTTCAAGCTATCTATGTTTATCTACTATGAATTGTGATTCCTCATAATATAGATAGATTGCGTCGTTACTTTTAGATTCATTTCATTTCTCAAAAATTACTCATTATATAAGCTATCTTTATATTTATTTATATACGTTATTTTTTGTGGTTCTGATAACATATTTATCGCCATCCACACATTCTTTTTCATTTCTAATTTTTGCATTGGTATCTCTTTTAAAACTGGATTACCTATAATTTCTTCCATTTCTTCATCAATTCTTTGCATAAGATTTTCTTCTGGATTATTTTTCAAATAAGTATTTTTCAATCCCCATTTTGTCATTATAAATTCATTCGTTTTATTCATAGGATTAATAATAGTAGCTCTACTAGTTAATCGTTTTTTTATTTCATCATGATAGATTTTAATTCTATATCCTTCTTTTAGTGAAATGCTATCGTTTACTATCGTTACATTTGTTCCTTCCATTTCCTTCGTATAAATTTTTTCTCCCTTATCATTAAACACCTCTATTGATGCGTATTTTTCATCTGTATAATAGCTATGAGGAGTTTTAGTAGTAACCGTAAAAACAGCTTGCTTTTGCTCTAAGTCTGTATTTAATTCGGCAAACTGGTCATCTCCTAATCCTAGGAATTGAATTGTTTGATTTACCAACTTACTCACTTTCATTTCGTTAACATCAATCGTTAGACTATTATCTTTTTCTTTTACATAGGCATAATACGAACTAAAATGGTACATACTATCCGTTTTCCCACCTGAAATTTCAACTGTATAAACTCCATTTGGTACGTCTTGTAAATTGATATCTGTTGTTTCAATTGTTTTCTCTTGAACAACTGTATTCCCTTCTTTTAATTTAATTTTTCCTCCTTTCAATGTATCTATTTCATTTGTATTTAAATGGATATGCAAATTCCCTTTTAGCCCAAGTGAAGCAATTTGCTGATTTGTAACTATTTCAAAGTTGGAGTTTATCGTAATATCAGAATCAACTAGAGCTCTCGCTTTAGCTAATTGTGATTCAGGCACTATATAGGCTAAAGACGTAACAGCCGGATAACCTTTCGCCCTATTTATCTCTACTTGTTTATTATTAAGCTTAAAGCCCCATCTTTCAAACACGGGTGTAAAATCAACTTGTCCATTCTCACTATAATACTGATTCATTAAATCCGGTAAAGAATGATCATCCTTTTTGAAAGCAGCATTGCTAGCTAGTTTTCGATAACCTTGATACATTTTTGCAAAAGCTTCATCACCAGCTTTTTGTTTCGCCATCGTTAAAAGAATAAGTTTTTGTCGTAAATCTAAATCATCATAATTTTTATTTTCTTTCATTAAAGCATTATATAAATTCCGTTCTACTTGTTCCTTTTTCCCGAAATTAAACAACCAACCAACTTGATCTGCTTTTTTTCCATATTTACTATATTGATATTGAACACCGAATAGATTATTAGAAACTTCTCCTGTAAATATTCCTTGATTATCAAAACCAGCTTGGTATCCGTGAGCGATTTCATGTAAAGTTCCCCAACTCAGTTTATCTAACCACATTTTTGTACTATCTGAACTATTCGCTGTCCAATTTGTGCCATAATAGGCACCGCCAGCACCAGATATATCTGCTTTTAAAAAATAACGATTTTGACTTTTTTTATTTTCAACCGCTGAACCATCTAAACCAATAATTGAATCATACATCGCAAAAATATCTTCATAATACGCAATTAACTCATCCAATGATTGAAAATCTTTTAAAGACCTTACTATTTCTTTATCTTTTTTAGGTATAAATAATTGAAAACTCTCCCCTTGAAGTAACGCATACTCTCCATCAAATTGATCCCATGTACTAAAAAATTGAGATACACTTCCTTGTTGTTTATAAATGGGAAGAGGTTTAGTAGCACTTTCATTCCCTACTTGGTACTCAAGTACAGCATGCTCTTCACCATACGGAGTATCTATGAAAGGAACTAAAGGCGTATCACCTTGAATGGTAATCCATTCATTTCCTACTTGTATGGATTTTTCATTTTTAGAGTCATTAGACAATAAACGTAATGTTAATTTGTCTTTAAAATTAGGATTCGTTTGTCTTACCTTTAATGGTGTATTTCTCTGCAAAATAAATCCTAAATCTTGTCGATCGTGATATTTACCCTTACTTATGCCCGCCTGAAATATCCAAGTAGGCTCTTCTAAACTTGTAATTTCTTTTACATTTGTTCGTTCATCAGCATGTAAATGTATATTTCCTATGTGGAAAAACATTGTATACATGATGCCTATAACAAGTAATCTTTTCATTTGCATATCTCCTTTTCTATTTTTTATATACAAAATACAATAAAACCCTCCTTCTTCACTTATAACTGTCGTCAGTAAGTTACTTATCAGTGTAATTATTATAGTTACATTAACTCGTGATTATCAATCATTAAATGTATGTAATTTTGCATATACGAATACTTAATGACAATTCCCAAAGTATCCTATAATTATCAATATTTTTTCAGACATTATTCAAAAAAAAACACGAAGACTCTTAAGTCTTCATGTTTTTTTATACATGTTATTAAACTTGTGATTGAATTAATTACTTAAATCTTTTTAATCGCGAAAAATCAATTATTTTTAGGCTGATAGCCATACGTAAACTTTTATGATTTACTCATCCTTTTTGTTCTGTAATATTAAATTTTGAAACCAGTTCCGTTAATTCTTCCACCTTTTCTTTCATTTTGTTGGATTGGATTGATATTTGTTCAATTGATACGGCCTGTGATTGAATTGAATTTACTGTTTGAAGCGTCTCCTTTTTCACATCCGTTGCAGTTTCAGAAACTAGCGAAAGAGAAGCATTTACTTCTTCTGTACCAGCAGACATCTCTTCTGTCGCTGCGGATACTTCTTGAATTTGACTTGTAATCTTATCAATATCTCTCATAATAGACAAGAAGGTTTGATTCGCTTTGTAAGCAGCTTCTTTTCCTTCTACTGCCTTTTGTTGTCCTTTTTGCATGACATTAACTGTATCTTGGGTATCTTTTTGAATGGATTTTATTAAATGATTAACTTCTTTTGCAGATTCTTTAGATTGCTCAGCCAAGTCTCGAACTTCTGCGGCAACCACTGCAAATCCTTTCCCATTCTCTCCAGCACGTGCCGCTTCAATAGCGGCATTTAAGGCAAGAAGATTCGTTTGTTCGGCAATATTAGTAATTGCAGCGAGAGCTGTATCAATCTGTTGTGTACGTGTAACAAGTTTATTTATTACTTTTGATGTTTCCTCGACAACATCATGCACACTATTCATTTGAAGAATAGAGTGATTTATCACTTCACTACCGATATTTATTCGTTCTGTAGTCGTTACTGCTACCTCAGCGACTACTGCTGAAGATTCAGCTACAGTTTGCACCCCTGTTGTAATTTCTTCCATTGAGGATGAGCTCTCCTGAATACTAGTTACCTGTCCTTCTATTTTTGTTTTTACTTCTAAAACAGTCTGTACAACCTCATTTGAAATACTAGACGCTCGATTTGTATCTTGTAATACGCCCTCCGTAGTAGAAATAACCTCTTGTGTTGTCATCTTAACATTCGCAATTAATTGTTGAAGGTTATCTAACATACTATTAAAAGACTGAACAATATGCCCTAATTCATTATTTGCTTTATAAGGAGTACGTGTTGTTAAATCTCCAGCTGCTACTTTTTCCATATCATTTTGTAGTAACACAAGTGGTTTTCGGATAGTTAATTTAATAATATATCCAATTAATATAATTATCAAAATTGCTAAAAGCGAAATACTAATAAACATTATCATTGTATTTTGAGCACTATTATTATTTTCCTTCTGTAAAAGCTCTGCATTATTACTATTATATAAAATCAATTCACGAATTGATTTTATTGATTTTTGCATATTAGGTTCAATCTCTTTTAGGTAATATGCATATGCTTCCTCATTATTAGATTTCCCTAATTCTTGCGCTTTCTTCATTTGAGTTCTTAATTCATTAAATGTTTCATAAAACGTGTTATATAATTCTTTTTCTTTAGTAGAAATAACTTTAGCCTCAAACTGCTTTAAAAGATGATCATTTTCCTGACGAATTCCGTCCATTTCTCTTATTAATTCATTCATTCTTTTTTCATCTTTTGATACCATAATTTCCATAAAGTTCATATTAACATGATAAAAATTAGATTCTACAATACCAATCCACTCAATTGGTAGTAAATTATCCTCATACATATTAGAGGAAGTACTTTTCCCTCTTTCTAATCCCCAAAACCCTATTAGGGATAATACTATACATGCAATACTTGATATAGTTATTAATATGTTTAGTTTTGTACCAACCTTACTGTTTCTTAATAATTCCAATTCACTTTCTCCATTCTAATATATAGTTTAAGTAATGTATTTTATACTAAGAATCCAAAAATTACGATGTTTATTTTGTGATATGCAATTTTGCATATCATCCACTACTGATTCAAAATAACCTAACATTGTAATTTTGGTTTTCCAAAAATTCATGATTATGAACACACCCTATTAATTCTTAAACTTCTCATCCAAAATATCCAAAAATATTGTGGCACCAGGGGAACCCATCATTGATATATAAATTACACTGCTATACAAGACTAGCTTAAAAATATTTTTCTTATTGCTCATTTTTCTATTTCCTCTCTATTAGAAGTACTCCTAGCACATCGCACTAATAAAAACGATAGTATTAAAAAATAAGGAAAGACATAACACCTATGTCTTTCCTCTAAAATTGTAACACTCAATATACTCTTAGCTCTATTTGATTTGCCAGTTAAATCCTCACATTTCTTTCTTTATAATATCTCCTAACTCCGTCCAACTTGTAATCCGCGGGATATTGAGATGTTGATTGTAAGAAGTAGTTTTTGCATACACATTTATCGGTTTTCCTATTAACGTTTCTAAGACTGCCGGCTTATCATCAAAGAAATAGTTTAATTTTATTTCTTGTATGAAGTGTATTTTTTCTTCATCCCTCATTCCATAGAAAAAGCGATCTTCATATACCGGAAAACCTTTTTCTATTAACCATTTTTTTGTTTGCTCTCCATGTTCTTTAGGCCGTGCTGTTATATAGTATATTTCATGTCCCTGTTTTTCTAATTCTTGTAATGTCTCTACTGCATATGGAAACGGTGAACAAGAAGTATAATAAATCTCATCCAGCAAACTATTCCACATATGACTGCCTTCCTCCGAAGTCATGCCAAATGCTTCATGAATTTCAATTGTTTTTAAAGAATGAAATACATCCAATCCTACTTTTTTGTTTAATTTCTTATTATATAAATGAAAAGCATGCTGCCTTAAATCAATTAATGTATCATCGATATCAAATCCAAACTTCACTCTTCATCGCTCCTTTCTGCAATCCATTTATCGGAAAATATAAGTAGCTTTTATTCTCCTTATATTTTCCGATATTCTGGATAGCCAATAAATCTATAATCTTTTCCAACCTGGGTAAATGATATATCCTTAAATTCAATTGCATCTTGCATTTTTGTAATACCAGTCCCCCCTACAAAGCTAGGCGCCAATCTGCCCCCAATAATTTTTGGTGCGACATATAATATAAGTTTATTCATCAATTTATTTTCAATAAACGAAGCATTTACCTCTCCACCACCTTCAATAAGCAGGGAGGAAACTCCTTTTTGCCCTAAAACATCAAGTATTTCATGTAAGTTTATATGCTTTTCTCCGCTAGTAACAAATACTTTAACTCCTGCATTTTCTAATGCTTTCTTTTTTTTCGCTGCATGATTACTTGTTGTAAATATCCAGGTAGGAGCTTCTCCATCTGTAACAACGTTAGCTTCCATCGGTATGCGTAATGTCGAGTCCAATATTATTCGAATTGGATTTCGTCCATTTGGAATACGCGTTGTCAATGATGGATTATCCTTTTGAACAGTATTCGCTCCTACTAAAATAGCCGCATTTTCGTTTCGTATTTGGTGTACTTCTTGTCTTGCTTCTGTAGATGTAATCCACTTACTATCCGATGAAGACGTAGCGATTTTCCCATCTAATGTAACTCCTGATTTAATCGTTACAAATGGACGCTTTGTCAAAATATATTTATTAAAGACTTCATTCATTTTTTTAGATTCTTCTTCACACACTCCTACAAGTACTTCAATACCTGCATCTTGTAGAATTTTAATTCCACGTCCAGAAACAAGCGGGTTTGGATCAAGTGTAGCAACTACTACCTTCTTAATTCCTGCTTGTACAATTGCTTCAGCACAAGGCCCTGTTCTACCATAATGAGAACAAGGTTCAAGAGTTACATAGATTGTAGCACCACGTGCCTGTTCTCCAGCCATACGTATCGCATGTATTTCGGCATGTGGTTCTCCGGCCTTCATATGTGCTCCGACCCCTACAATTCGATTATCATTTACAATTACAGATCCAACCAATGGATTTGGAGTCGTTTGTCCCTTCATAGCCTTGGCATTTTCTAGTGCTAGCTTCATATACAATTCATGCTCAAGCATGTAAGTGTCCCCCTTCAAAATGTCCAGAACGCTGAATCTTCGTTTGCAAATATTTCTCATTAAACTCTGAGATATCACCCCATAACGGTTCACGACTCGTAACATTTAATCCAGCTTTTTGTAACGCTTC
This sequence comes from Bacillus sp. MYb78, assembly GCF_002975115.1. Taxonomy (NCBI): domain Bacteria; kingdom Bacillati; phylum Bacillota; class Bacilli; order Caryophanales; family Bacillaceae; genus Bacillus; species Bacillus sp. MYb78. The sequence goes on along the minus strand of NZ_PCOB01000010.1, from coordinate 19,900 downwards.
TAATTTTTTCGGATTATTTGTAATAAGTTTTACAGGTTTTGAGCGTAGCGCTTTTAATACTTCAATTGTATCATCATAGTTTCGAACATCATCTTCAAAGCCTAGGTTCAGATTAGCTTCTACTGTATCTAACCCATTTTCTTGCAAGAGGTACGTCATTGCTTTACTAAACAAACCAATTCCTCTTCCTTCATGATTCGCTAAGTAAAATAAAGCACCTGAACCATGTTCTGTAATCATTTGTAAAGACTGCTTTAATTGGAATCCACAGTCACAACGTTTACTACCAAAGATATCACCGGTGTGACAAATACTATGCATACGAATTAGGGCATCTTCAGAATTCTCAAAATCACCATATACAAGCACACTAGATTGCTGCATATCAGCTAAATTAATAGATGAGAGTTTTTCGATAATTCCTTCTACACTATTTGTAACCTCACTACATTGTAACCAAGAATACCATTGGAAAATTTTAGTCTCCCCATATAAATTAATTGGCAATTTGATAGGTCCTACTAAATAAATATCCTTTCCATCTTGATGTATAAATTGAATTTTATCTTCTAACATATGAATTGTATCTGTTGTAACCATTAGGTACCTCCTAGTATTGAGAATCTCTAAAAATTCTCTTCCATTGTTATATTTTTTATTGTTTAACTTACACAACGTAAGTGTTTTTACAGATGCTATTCTTTTTCTCTCAGCTTATATGCAATATGTATCATTACAAATTTGGCCATTTAAAGAAAAGAGTTTTAGTTACATAAAACAACTTAGTTACTTTATGTAAGTGAGTATACATTCGTAATTAATTTACGTCAAGTAATTAATTATAAAAACATTCGTTACTAATAGTAAGATGTTATATAATTTATTTTAGGAGGTGAAGGAAAATGAATGATTCTACATTATGCCCTCGCTTTGAAAAAGGAATGAAATTTTTTAGCCAACGATGGACAGCACTAATTATTTACCAACTTTTTTCTGGATCTCAGCGCTTTTGTACGCTTGAATCTTCTCTTCCTGTTAGCGGAAGATTACTTTCAGAAAGATTGAAAGAATTAGAACTAGAAGGAATTGTCGAACGTAAAGTCTTTCCTGAGACACCAGTTCGTATAGAATATTCTTTAACTCAAAAAGGATTTGCTTTAGAAGCTATTATTCGCGGAATAGAAGAATGGTCACAGGAATGGATAGAACTTGAGGAATAGTATAAAAGCTTTTTCGTATATAGTTTTAAGTAATCAAATTACAGATACCTATGATTAAAACGCTATTTTTTCAAGCATTTATGAAAACTTAGCGTTTTTTAATAAATAAAATGTAAGAAATAAAACAAGGTGATCAAAACGATCACCTTGTTCCTTTAAAAATTAAAATAGTGTTTCTAACGCCTTTTATTCATACATACTCGCTTAATAAAAAGAACGAATAAACTTTTTGTAACTAAACAGTTTTATTTTCACAATACAGTTAGCTTCCCCCGCTATTTACGGACAGTAAGACCGCTACTAATTAAAGTTTCACTTTATTACATTTGAATATTACTTATGAAATTTCACACGCTCTTCAAGTGGTTGGAATTCTTTTTCTCCTGGTGCAGCCGTTGGATTACCAAATGGCATTTGCGCAATCAGTTTCCAATTAGCAGGAACATTCCATTCTGTTTTTACTTCATCATCAATTAATGGATTATAATGTTGTAAAGATGCCCCTAATCCCTCTGCTTCTAAACCTGTCCACACGACTAATTGGTGCATACCTGATGCTTGGTGTGACCAAATTGGGAAGTTTTCAGCATATGCAGCAAATTTTTCTTGAAGCGATTTAACGATAGCCTCATCTTCAAAGAATAGTACTGTTCCATAACCAGCTTTAAAAGAATCCATTTTTTGTTGCGTTCCTGAGAAATCTCCATCTCCAACTACTTTTCTTAATGTTTCAGTTGTAATATCCCATAATTTATCATGAGCTTCACCAAATAATACAACTAATCGCGCAGTTTGAGAATTGAAAGCTGATGGAGTATATTTCACAGCAAACTCCACAATTTCTTTAATTTTTTCATCCGATACTTGTACCTCTTTGTTAATTCCATAGTAAGTACGTCTTTCTTTCAGTGCAGTATAGAAATCTTTTGTCATAATTCATTTCCTCCTAAGTTTTAATATTCTTCAAAATGATACATTGCGAAGAGAATATGAGTTGAAATGAGTTCATTTTTGAACCATCGAACACCATAACACCAATTGCTAGTCATTCTGAATCTAAACCACTGCTTCTTGCTTCAGTTTACCTAAAAAAACTCTTATAGCATCATTGATACAATCTAGTGATCATTCGGTATTATTTTACCCATTCTCTATTCATGTATCCTGCTTGTTTCATATTTACACAAATATGAAAATAACCTTAAATTGCTGGTCAAAAAAGCCAGGTAGTATGAATAACACATTACCTGGCTTTTTACATTTTTAATTTAAATTCAACTAAACATTACCAATGAATAGTAGTAAAAACTATACCCGTCACTTATTTAATAATTAACATCTCATAAGGATGTTGTTCCATAAATCTATTCTCCCAAGGAATCTCTAATGATGTCCAATTTGAACCACCGTCTACTGACTGATACACTCCTTTATTGCTAAACAGATAAAACGTTCCATCACTTGTTGCCTTTAATACTGGTATGATTGCCCCTTTAGGAGTTGGTAAACCTGCATTCATTTCTGCCCAAGGCTGATCTTTTTCTTTCTTATAAATAAATGATTCACAATTTCCATTATTGTAATCATGCGCTACGTGTGGATTTGAAGATGTCGCGATGATAATATTTTCTGGATCATTTGGGTTAACTGCCATTTGATATGCGTAATGATGCTTTAGCCCACTACACATATAGTTCCAAGTCTTACCTCCATCATTACTCTCCGCATACTCTTGACCTGGTTCTTTCAAGAATGAATCACCTAACACCCCGTATAAACGATTTGGGGCATTGCGATGTGATTTAAGAATGTGAATATCTTGAGGATAGTTCCCCTCTTTTTCCTCAGTCCATGTCTTACCTCCATCTACACTTTTAATTAATCCGCCTACCTCAATAGTCGTATAAATAGTTTCTGGATTATTAGCATCAATTTCAATATGTTTTACATGGTGTGTATATGTTCTTTGAGGAAAGAACCATGATGAATATGATGGCATTTGTCGATAATCTGTTAGCAGCTCAAAACTGTCTCCTCCATTTTTGGATACGAACATTGCACTCGGTTCAGTTCCTACATATACAATCCCGTTACCGTCATCCCCCTTCGCTGGAGATACAGAAACTGCTGTAATAGCTCTCATATGAATAGTATTAGCTGGGAACACTTCACCAAATGAAGGTAACGCACCAATTGCTTCCCACGAACTTCCTCCATCTTTACTTCTCCATAATCCCCTATCAAAAGTACCACAATACATTCTTTCTGGATCGTATGGATCTGAAGCTAACGCAACTGGATTCGCACCTACAAACTGCGATTGGACGCTCCATGTTGAGTCTTTTTTTTCTGCAATTACAAGTTCTCTATCAAACGCTAATATGAATTTTTCCATAACTAAAATCTCCTCGTTTCATAATATATCTTGTATTATTTGAATCTTTACCATTACAAGTTAAGAGGTGACATTTATGTGCTATAGCATATAAAAGGTAAATTTTCTAAGCAATATGTGATTAAAAACTTACATTATATAATTTGTTAACTTCACATCCGTATGATGAACAAGATGTCCTGTTAACTCATATAAGTCCATATGCCACCTCTAAATAAATCGCATTATACATGCTATAGCATATATAATATAGAATCCATTATTTTATGTCAAACTTTAATACTGTTAATCAGTTCTTTAGCTCGTCTAAAGTAATTTAAAAGTCATAATATAAACAGAAACATTTTATTGAATAGACAATAAAAAAAGAGTGCAATTTTTGCACTCTTTTTACTCATTTCTATTAGAAATCAAAGTTATCAGGATCTGGACCAACGCGGTGATTTTGATTTAATGCATCGATTTTTTCCATATCTTCTTTCGTTAATTCAAAGTTAAATACATCTGCATTTGCAATAATGCGGTGCTCTTTCGTTGATTTTGGAATTGTGATCACTTCATTTTGAAGGTCCCAACGTAAAATCACTTGTGCTGTTGTTTTACCATGTTTCTCAGCAATTGCCTGTAAGGTTTCATTATCTAATAATTGACCTTGCATAAGTGGTGACCATGCTTCCATTTGAATACCTTGTTCTTTACAGAAAGCTTGTAATTCTTTTTGTGTTAAACGAGGATGGTATTCTACTTGATTGATCATCGGCTTAATTTCTGCATCTTTTATTACATCTTGCAGATGGTGAATTTGGAAATTACTTACGCCAATTGCACGTACACGCTTTTCTTTATAAAGTGTTTCTAACGCTCTCCATGTATCTTTATATTTCCCTTCTACAGGCCAGTGAACAAGATATAAATCTAAATAATCTAGCTTTAATTTTTTTAAGCTCTCTTCGTATGCAGCAATCGTTTCTTCATATCCTTGATCTGCGTTCCATACTTTTGAAGTAATAAATAATTCTTCTCTTGAAATACCAGTTGTTTCAATACCGGCACGAATCCCCTCACCTACAGCTGCTTCATTTCCATAAATTGCAGCTGTATCGATGCTGCGGTATCCTGCTTTAATTGCTGATTTAATCGCTTCTACAAGTTCTGGTCCTTCTTCTACTTTAAATACACCTAAACCAAACCAAGGCATTTCCACACCATTACTTAATACTGTTTTACTTTGTAAATTTTTCATTTTATTTTCTCTCCTTTTATTTTACTTGATCTCTTTTTTCTAATGTCATGCTCCATGCTGTTAAAATAACAGCACCTACTACCATAATGCCGCCTACCCAAGCTGTATGAATTAACCCTAACGAGTTCGTTACAATACCACCTAAATAAGCACCAAGGGCAATCCCAGCATTAAACGCCGCAATATTAATTGCCGATGCAACATCGACAGCACTCGGTACAAATCGTTCAGCTAACATTACGACATATACTTGTAACCCTGGAACATTCATAAATGCGAATAGCCCCATTAAAATAATAGTGATTAACCCAGCTACCTTAAATGGTGCCGTAAATGTTAAAACAAATAATATAATCGCTTGAATAAAGAACATGTAGAATAGCGCTCGAATTGGATTATGATTCGATAATTTTCCGCCAATCACATTCCCTATCGCAATGGCGATTCCATACACTAATAAAATGATAGTAACCGTATTAGCTTTAAATCCTGTTACTTCTTGTAATAACGGAGATAAATACGTAAATGTTACGAATGTTCCCCCATATCCTAATGCAGTAATGATGAAAACTAGTAACAGTCTTCCGTTCGTAATCAATTTAAACTGATCGCGGAATGATACAGACGTACCTTTTTTCATATTAGATGGAATGAGAATACTATTTGCGATTAAGGCAATAATTCCAATTACTACAATTGCTAAAAATGATGTTCTCCAGCCAAATTGTTGACCAATAAATGTTCCAATTGGTGCCCCTGTAATAGTCGCAACTGTTACGCCGGTAAACATAATTGCAATCGCGCTAGCACGTTTATTTTCTGGTACAAGTGCCGCAGCAATTGTTGAACCAATTGACATAAACACACCATGCGAAAGTGCAGAAACAATTCGCGCAATAAGTAATACAGTGAAGCTTGTTGCTACCGCTGCGATTCCGTTACCAATAATGAAAATAATCATAATCCACATTAATAACGTTTTTCGTGACATATTAGCTGTTAATGACGTTAATACTGGAGCCCCAAACGCTACGCCTAACGCATATAAAGAAACTGTTAAACCAGCCGTTGTAACCGACACATGTAAATCTTCCGAAATAGATGGTAATAAACCAACACTAACAAATTCAGTTGTCCCAATCCCGAACGCACTAATTGCTAACGCTAACAACGCAAATATACTTCTTCGATTCGTCTGAACTTCTGAAGACGATGCTGTATATGAATTCAATTAAGTTCCCCCTCTTCCCTATAATTCCTATCATAATAGTGCGATAAAAAGGCCCTTTTATCTTCTAAAAAACATATTTAATCTCTACAAACGCTATTATGAATGGTTGCATTCTCTTTTTAGTACCGTAAAGCTTGTCTCTTTCCTACATGTACTATTTTGAAATATATTTAACATAATGAATAGTACGCACTTTAAAGTGCTGTAGGTACTAAAAAGTAACATAGTTAATTACTAGTACCATAAAGCTTGTTCCCTCTCACATGTGCTATTATGAATGATATTTAACATAATAAAAAGTACGTACTTTAAAGTACTATAGGTACTAAAAAGTAACATTTATATAACCTAACTTATTTTGCTCAAAAATTGAAATCTACATTCCATGAAAAAGACTTTCAAATGAAGAAATACACTTTTCCCGTAGAGGCAACTTTAGAGGACATTACTTAAACATATAAAGGATCATGTTCATTACCACAGACAAATAATAAAAAGGCAAAAACGAACAGAAATGTGTTCATTTTTGCCTTTTTTATTTAACGATTAAAATGTACGACTTCTGGAAAGGAAATCTGCATTAGCTCCTGTTACACCACTTTGTCCCCAGTTCCCTGGAATCATTTCGCGAATAAGAATTAGTACTTTATCCAAAGGTGCATGAGTATATTTAGATGTTACTTGTGTAAGTTCGTTTACCCACTTATCCTTTGTCTCTTGATCAAATGTATTCCATATATCAATCTTAATAATAGCCATTCCATTAACGTTACGACCTGGTGTATCGTAAGACTCTTTTGTCTCCCAATTGGACACCCTACTTTTCTCAGCAAAGGTAGCATCACTTGCTACAGCCCCAGCTTTCCCCCAGTTTTCTTTCTCAAGTTCCTTTATCAACACTTGAATTTTGTCAGGGACAATTTTTAATAGTTTTATTGTAAGTTCCGTTACACTATAAATAAATTCCTTCTTTTCTTCTGTTGACATGGTTGGCCAAGTATTTAGCTCGATTAATGGCATAGTATTGCCCCCTAAAATTAATTATCTATTGACTAGTTACAACTATTGGTTCAAATGATTTTTAACTGCTCTTACTACCAATTCGTGATCTTCTTCTGGTGGTAATCCTGAAACTGTTATCATTCCAATAACCCCTACGTTTTTTATCCTGATAGGAAAGCATCCACCAAACGCAGCATATTCCGAAGTATCTAAAAGATATTTTTCATTATATGAAATTCCAGTTATTTCACTTTGTATCTGCATATAATACGAGCTACGATCATGCAGGGAAACGACTCGTTTTTTACGCTCAATCCATTTCGTATTTTCCGCATTTGTCCCTGTCATCTTGAAATGAAATAATTGCACACCATTTTTCGTTATATCAACAGCAATCAATTTCCCCTCTCGCTTTGCTGTTTCAACGATAAATAAACCTAGTTGCAAGGCATCTTCATTTGTAAAAGAGGAAAATTGAAGCGTTTCCTCCTCTTTTAAAATTTGTTTACTTATTTCATTCAAATTTGAAGTACTCATATCTTTAACCTCCATAATTGTTTTATGCCACACCGACATTTTTTCGAAATTATTAGGCCATATAGTACAACCTTTCAATCAATCTGATTCCAAATAAACTGCTGTAACATCGTTGGTAACTAGTAGTACCGTAAAGCTTGTTTTCTTCTTACTGGTGCTATTATGAATGATATTCAAAGTTATAAAAAGTACTATTCTACTTATCCCTATCTTACAGAGACTATTATGAAATATATTTAACATCTTAAAAATGTATGTACTAAAGAATAATATTTTTAATCACTAACTTTTTTGATCAATCGTTATAATCCAATTTCATCAAAATTTTTATCAATTATTACACTATCCAACAATAGGAGGAAACAAAGATGGATGAAAATATATCCAAAAGCTGAAAAGCAGTTGAGTCCCTTGAGGGAATAGTTATAATTCACTACTTATAGAAATAGACATACAAAAACGCCATCCTTTCCTATAATTTTAAAGAAAGAATAGCGTATTCTTTTCAAAAATGAGTTCTTTTATTGAGAAACTTTGATTCTATATCATACATAAAAGGGCAACCAGTGCTAAAACAGCTGGAAGTCCTTGTTTCACAATAATTGATTTATTAGATGTGAAACCTCCGAAAATAGCTGCTACCACCACACAAATCACGAAAAATAATTGGACCATATAACCAATTGGATTGAGTCCAAGTACAAGTCCCCAAATGAGACCAGCCGCTAAAAATCCATTATATAAACCTTGGTTTGCAAACATAATGGCTACGTTTCGATCTCCTTCTAAATGCTTCGGTAATTTGAAAGCACGTTTCGCTACTTTTGAATCAATAAAAACCATTTCAAGGATCATGATAAACAAATGTTCTAATGCTACGATCCCGACTAAAATAGCTGCGATTATTTCCACACTATTCTGCCCCCCTACACTCTCTATTCTTTAATATTCTCTACATTTTTTTGCATCTGTAATAGAACATGAATAAGTATTTTGCGTTCTTCTCCACTGATATTTACGAACATTTCCTTCATAAAATGTTCCTTTTCTTTCTTGTCAAAATATTAATTGATATATCAATTATTGATACATCAATCAATATACATCTCTCTTTTTATTTTTGCAAGTTTTTTTGCTCAATTGGTTTTATTTTGTTCTAGCAACTTTAAACCAATTCAAAACATCAGTTCGCATTTCTAGAAATCATAATTACTTTAAGTTCATTCTGACAATCATATTTAACTAAATATATAAAAGAATTGAGCTATATCTCCATCAATTTATAAAAATTAATTTTTTCTAAAAACAGATACTTTACGTTTTTTATAGTAATAAAAATCATTTTTTTGTTTCAGAGGCAATCCATTTTATTAGCCTGATGGGCATAAGATAGCACCCATATGGAGAACCAATTATCTTTCAAGAAAACGGCTTGAAATCTGGATTTGGTACAGGAGTTGCCTACTTCCGTAATCCAGATGGTACTAATTTAGAGCTAATTGCTCCAAAAGGGCCATTTAGACGTGACTAATTAAAATATATTAATACTGAAAAACCACCTTTATGAGAGGTGGTTTTTGTTGCTAATGGTCAAGATTAATATTGAGGTCTGATTGACACCTATTCCGTTTCCATATCTTTCATCATACCATCGAAAGAATAGTCTTATAGCTATTTCAAATATTTCGGCTGTACTATATTGCTAGCAAGCTAAAATTTCATAGTACTCCCCAAAAAAATCTGCTGAATCATAACCAAAAGTTCATTTTATCATTTCAAGGTAATTCGAAATTCTTAAGTTGTTGGGCACGGGGTACAGCTGAAAAACAGTGTATATTCATTAACTTCAAACTAATTTTGATGTAACAAAATTGTATTTATACCTTTTTAACAAATTCAGATTTTAATTTCATAGCTCCAAAACCATCAATTTTACAATCAATATCATGATCTCCATCAACTAATCGGATACTCTTTACTTTTGTACCAATTTTTACAACTGATGAAGTTCCTTTTACTTTAAGATCTTTAATTACTGTTACAGAATCACCATCGTTTAAAATATTTCCATTTGCATCTTTAATTACCTTTGTATCTTCACTATTTTCAGCTTCTAATTCTAAAGTCCACTCATGAGCACATTCTGGACAAACAAAAAGATTCCCATCTTCGTAAGTGTATTCTGAATTACATTTTGGACAATTTGGTAAATTAGACATATTTTTATTTCCTCCACTCGTTTTCGTGTATTCTATTAAATAAATATTATTTTTAATTTCCCTTTTCCGTTTAAATATACGGAAAATATTCTCTTCTTACTGTTTGATACTTATTTGTTGAATGTATAAAAAAAACTACTTGTTCACACCTTGTAAAAAATCTTCTCCACATTCTCCAAAGCAAACTTTCTTCTTCTCTATTTTTTAATAAAATGATGAAAAAGTAGATTAAATCAAACAAACTTTGTACGTGAAGTGAAATTTTTAAAAATCTAATGCATTTACTTTATTCTTTATTGTATTGATTTCCTGCGATTGCTGAGAAAGCCCTGTACACTCATGAAAAGCAAAATGCTTACACCCTATACATTTTTTTGTATTCAGATGTCCTAAAGCACAATTAATTGCTTCCCCGGTATGATCAAAAAAGTTTTCTTTCCCAATCTCAGCGTACAATCCATTCTTATCTAGATTGGCTTTTAGCTCTGATTGAATTCCAGAAATAAGAAGTACGCCACCTTGTTTTTTGAAGTGCTGAACAATATTCCTAAAATAAGACTCTCCTGTGGTATCAATAAAAGGAACTTTTCCCATACGTAAAATTAAAACTTTAGGTTTATAATGAATAGTCGCTAAAATATTTTGTTCAAATGTTTGAGCAGCCCCAAAGAATAATGGGCCTTCTATTGTATAAATACTAATTTGTGGACAATCATGAGCTTTATTTACCACATGCGATAACAATTTTTCATTCTTTTTTGTATGATCAGGAAGCACTTTAGATATAACAAGCATATTACTCATACGTTTTGTAAACAAAATAACAGCTAAAATAAGACCGATCTCCACAGCTGTTGTTAAACTAGTAAATACAGTAAGTAAAAATGTTACTAGTAATACAAGGGAATCTCCTGTCTTCATTTTGAGTATGTGATAAAAATGTTTTTGTTCGCTCATATTCCAAGCTACCACCATTAAAATGGGAGCCATACTAGCAAGAGGAATATGTGAAGCATATGGAGCTAACAGTAAAAGTGTCAATAACACAAATCCCCCATGAATAATACCCGACATCGGAGATACAGCCCCACTCTTAATATTAGTCGCTGTACGAGCAATTGCTCCAGTCGCTGGAATCCCGCCAAATAACGGGGTAACAATATTTGCAATCCCCTGACCGACAAGCTCTTTGTTACTGTTGTGTTTACTATTTGTCATACCATCTGCCACGACAGCGGATAAAAGCGACTCAATTCCACCGAGCATCGCAATAACAAATGCAGGACCAATTAACTGTTTTATACGTTCTAATGTGATTTCTGGTATATCAAACTGAGGAAGTGTATTTGGAATCGTGCCATATGCTGTACCAATAGTAGGTACATGACCTGAGAAAAATACAGTTGCAATTACAGTTGAAATAACAACACCTACTAATGAACCAGGCACTTTTGGTAAAATCTTTGGTGTTATGAGTATAACAAAAAAGCAAATCAAAGCAGTTATAACACTATAAAAATTGGTAGTACTGATATGAGTGAAGAGTTCCTTCAAATTTGCTAGAAATTCCTCATGCTTTTTTATACCTGTTAAACCTAAAAAACTAGCAATTTGTCCCGTAAAGATAATAACAGCAATACCTGAAGTAAAACCAATTGTTACAGGACGTGGAATAAACTTAATTAAAGAGCCTAGTTTGAAGATTCCCATAAGACATAAAATAATTCCAGCTAACAAACCCGAGAGTAGTAAATTTTCGTATCCATAGGTAATTACAACTCCTAAAAGAATCGGAACAAAAGCACCTGTAGGTCCTCCAATTTGATACTTCGAACCACCAAACAGTGAAATGAGTATTCCAGCAATACAGGTTGTATAAATCCCATACTCTGGCTTAACACCAGAGGCTATAGCAAAAGACATAGCAAGTGGAATCGCAACAACTCCAACAATCATTCCTGAAAGAAGATCCTTTTGAAAATGTGCTAATGAATATCCTTCAAACCTTCCTGTAAATAACTTTCTCATTACAAACCCTTCTTTTCTATTTTTAATAGATCTGGATTACAAATGTATTTCTCGGTCCTTATACAGAAAATTGTCCTTTTCACAAAAATAAAAAACATCCTAATATTTACTATATGTTTTACTTAAATGACACTCCAATTCACCTATATCTCCACCTTGTTGTACATAGGATTTCAATCTTTCTGCTAGACGTTCTCCGGCTCGACTATCTAGCTTCTTTGTATCAATAAACGATCTAATCCTTACCTTATCTGGAGTAATATCTCTACGAAACATTTGTCCTGGAATTTCATTCCAAAAACGATTCCATTCATCCAGTAATCCTATTTGATCAAATAAAAAACCTTGAATTCCACATAACCAAGCTGTACAAGCAGTATTTCTTTTTTGACATCCAACTCCATCTTGTAAATGTTGGCATGAAAAACAACAAGAATTTCCACTTTTTATACAAACTTCACAAACGTAATGAGCTCCTAATGAGCGAAATGTTTCAATCCCATGTTGGATGATATCTTCTTTCTTAACCTCAATACTCAACCTATCCCTCCTTGGACATCATTTCACTTTCTGCTTCATCTAGCTCTTCTAACATTGAAATCGTATCGATTAAATGGTTGTTAAAAATCTTCCGTGCAACCACCAATAAATCCACAATAATAGGGTCTCGTAAAGAATATAAAACTCTTTTTCCATCTTTCCTACCAACAACAATATTTTTTGAACGTAGTACACTTAATTGCTGAGAAACAGCTGAACCTTCCTTATTTAGAATATCTTGAATTTCGTTTACGCTTTTTTCACCTTCTGACAATAATTCTAAGATACCTATTCGCAAAGGGTGTGCTAAGGCTTTAAAGAAATCTGCTTTAAATTGTTGCATTTCGTTTCCCATTGAAATCCCTCCGTTACTTTTCCTCAATTTCAAAAAGTATCATATACATCTTCAAATGTTTGAATATGTATATGATACTTTTAAAACCTCGAATTTTCAATACAAATTTTACAATATTAAATAAGCATCAAATAGAGAAATATACTATTCAAATTTAGGTTCACAATTTATTATCCAAAATAAAAGCGCCTAACATATTAGGGATATATAATACGTTAGGCGCTTGATATTTAAAATTTTTCGATTTAGGTCTTGATAATATTGGATGAGTATATGACCAAAACGCTAGATGACTAATATGAATAAACTTATTTGTAAAATTAATTGCTTAGAATATTTTAAGAGCAAGTTTTGAAAAAAACTATTCAAAACTTGCTCCTTATTTTCTCAGATCCAACTATTTTGATACTAAAACCAACAGTAGTGAATTAGAATAATGACTTAATACTTGCTAAAACTGTGAGTACACCTACAATAATAACAAATACGTTACTCATTTTCCCTTTGTATTTAGCTAGTACTGGTACTTTTTGAATCGCATACATCGGTAATAGACATAAGATAGCAGCAACTAAAGGACCGCTTAGAGAATCAATAAGTCCAAGAATACTTGGATTTGTATAAGCAACAAACCAGCATGATAATACAACAAAAGTAAGGATTATTGTCTTAATTGTTTTTTCTTCAATATCTTTTCCACGTGATTTACCGAACTTAATAATCATGTCACGCATTACTTCAAATGCTCCTATATAATGGCCAAGGAAAGACTTTGTAATAGCCACAAAAGCAATAATTGGAGCTGCAATAGTGATTACAGGCGAATTAAGCTCATTAGCAAGATATGAAAGGATTGATAAGTTTTGTTCTTTTGCCATTTTTATATCATCTGGAGTCAAGCTCAATGCGCTACTCCAAACGAAGAACATAACAACAGCGAATGTCATGATATAACAAACCTTTTGTATTTGCGCACATTTAGCATCAGTGGCTTCGATTCCATACGTAGCTCTCTGTTTCACAACAAATGATGAAATCATAGGTGAATGATTAAATGAGAATACGATAATTGGTAGAATCATCAATATCGTCCCAAAATAGCCTGTTCCTGTTGAAGCAGTTGAAACAGCTGAAAAACTAAGCATTGACGTATTCCACTGTGGAATTAAAGATATTGCGATAAAAAGTAGAGAAACTATGAAAGGATACACTAACATACTCATTACCTTTACAGTAATATCTTGACCAAAATTTAGTATAGCGATAAGACCAAGAACTAATACAAGTGATAAAATAGCCCTTGGAGGTTCTGCCATGTGCAATTGATGCACGATAAAACTACTTGCAGTATTTGTAAGCGCAACCGAATACATTAGTACGATTGTATAAATTGAACCGAAATATACGATGTTAAAAATGATACTCGCTTTATTTCCGAAATACTCTCTAATTGTACCTGTGATCCCCTCATCAGCAGAATTAGAAGCGTATATCATTTTAGCAAGTGCCCTATGTGAGTAGTACATAACTGGATATGCAAGCAATGTAATTAGTAGTAAAGATAATAAACCACCTGAACCTGCATTAATCGGTAAAAAGAGCACCCCTGCTCCAATTGCAGTTCCAAATAGACTGAGTGCCCATGTAGTATCCTGCTTATGCCACTTTTTCGGATCTGCATATTGCTCATTTTTTAGTGCGGTATTTTCAGCTTGAACTTCTATTTTCTTTGCAGTATTCCCGTTCATATAATAACTCCCCCTTGTATCTATTCCTACATCCCTCTTTGCATCTAACAAATATTCCCTTTTCGGAAAATGAATTCCTTACAAGTTGCCCCACATTGTATGTCCTTCATCATAATGAATCCAAATTGAAACATTCGCTAGTTAGCGTCCTAATATAATTGTTAGCGTTCACAAAAAAGTTTACTCAAAGTATCCGCTCTTTATATAAAGACCCCTTAAGAGAACAATATAGAATAGACTTCATAAATACGTTGCAACATTTCTAATAACAGTGTATTACTTTAATGGTTTCTCTTTTTTACTTTTAACAGTAATTTTAGCTAAACCGGCCTCTCTTCATTTGCGAGGCATTTCTTTCTCAATTCTATACATTACTTTCATAACTTCGGTAGCACTGATGATATTGCTTACACAAGCCACTGAAGCACATTACATACATTTCGCCTCTAATCACACACCTTTCTTACTAAGAATCGCATTTTTTATATTTTCTCCAGAGATAATAAAATTTCTCTCGACGCCCTCATTATAACGTGTATATTTATAAAATTAATATTTTTATATTTTCAGAAATATTAAAGCGGAATAATTTTATATGGATAATATTTTACAGTTAGCATGTAGCCATTGTTTTTATCGCGTAAAGCTGAATTAGTTAGTAAAAATATACAATTATATATTGTCCTTCTAGGTGACTCATTCTAAAAATACTTATATCCCCTTTTATCAAAAAAAATTATTTTAAACACAAAAGATATTCTAATAAATAATTAATGTAGACAAAAAGAAGAGATTCACAAAATACAAAAACCAATTTTTAGGATATATATTATCAACATTGAATTCATATACATTTTTTAAAAAATACACTGAGCAAAAAACAAAAAAACTGCCCCATATGGACAGCTCATTTACATAATTATCGTTATCAAGGATTCACAAACAAATCACTTCAATGTCATCTTAATTCTAGTTTGTTCGACTCTTCTTCAGAGATATCTCTATGTTTGTAATGAATCGTTTTTAGATCATTTCCTTTTATGCGAAAAGTAATTGTGTCCTCTCCATAAGGCGGATTGTGTGCACCCTCAAAAGTTTGAATTTGAACAGTTACATAAAAAGTATAATTTGTTGTATCTTTTCTTATTTCAAGTATTTTTTCAGAACCTCGATACCAAAGTTTTGGTTCCTTATAATAGTTTTCAACCTCTTTGCTTATCGGCTCCAATAAGAGCTCAATTACTACTTCTTTTAAAAGTTTTTTGGGTACAGGTATTCTGTTGATTTTCTTTCTTTTTACATCTATAATCCTCCAAAAATCCCCGCTCTTTTCAACGGTATAAAGAACATTCGTACCGTCCGCTTTCAAAAGATGAAAATAACCTTTATTTCCCTTAATATATAATCGTGGTTCATTAATCCACTCACCTTCTGTTTGCACTATCCCTAAAAACAACTGAGTAAGTGGCGTTATCTTATAATCTAATTGGTTAAAGTCTCCAAACGAATAAAGTTCATAACCGGTTAAATCTATGCCAAAATTTCTGTTTATATCATTTTCCTTTTCTACAATTGCTTGAGCAGAAATGCATGGTAATAAAAAACTAAACAGACATATGATGCTAACCATTGTTAATCTTATTTTCATAACATCAATCCTCTCTTTTATTAAGATGCAACAAAAGAGAGGATATTATTGATTAGGGCATAGGCTAAAAAATTAAACTCCCCCATTAACTAGCTCGTTTATCGAGTTTAATTTTGAAGAAAGCTCGATAAACCATTCTTCATCCCCTGTTAATAATGCAAGATCTATAAGATAAAGGATTTGTTCCTTATTTATTACCTTTGATTCAGGGAGTTTGTTAACGTGTTTACTAAAGAGTAAAATCGCTTCGTTTATTGTGTACTGGCCGTCACGTTTCACAATACTAACTGTAACTATATCCTCTACATCATCAAGTGATACAATATAACCAACTATTAATTCACCTTCATTTGATATTCCACGAACCCAATCTCCTACTTTTAAAACATGATTATTATTTGACATCATACCGTTTCACCTTCCTATAAATATTTTTTGTGACGATAAAAAAGATATAAAAACAAATTATACTGTAATATTTTTCATTACATTTAAGTATTAAGAACTCACGGCTATATAATAATTAAGCCGCTTAACGCTCTTGATTGATAAGGTCAACAACTTCTTTCATTGTATAATTCTTTAAGTATTCACCTAGATGCTCTTCAGCACCTAAGAAAATAGCGAAAAGAACTTTTCGCATGTTCGAACCTACAACACACTGATTGTTTGATTCTGGACACTTCGGCTGCAAAGCACCTTCAGAGGTTATCTGATAAATATGCCAAAGATTAATTTCATCTAAATCGCGAGCGAAAATAAAACCGCCACCAGTCCCCTCTTTCGATTGTATAAACTTATGTTTTTTTAACAAACTTAGTACTTTGCGAATGCGTACTGGATGAACACCTGCACTTTCTGAAATAGCATTACTTGTTGACATCCGGTCTGGCTGTAAAGCTAAATAAGTTAAACTGTGAATGGCCAAGGTAAAGTCGCTGTTCATGATTTTCCTCCTACGATTAAAAATATTGTTTCTCATATATTAACATACTGTAGCCATAAATATTACAGATTGGTTAGAACGTTAAAACATATAGAATACTTCTTACCATAAAAAAATTAATTCCTTTATATTCTATCCGGTCTCACCTATATCCGATAACTTCATTTAGCTTTTTAAGTTGAAAATAAAATTAAACACTCCACTGTTTCTTCACTTGTTCTTCTGCCAGTTGTTTAATTTTTGTCCAAATCGTATCTTTACTCACAATAACATTTGTTTGATAATTTCTATCATTATAATTAACTGTAACACATACTTCAATCATCTTCTGCTTCCTCCTTTCAAGAAAATTTCTTATTTATATTTAATACCTGAAAAATTTTGAATTTAGTTATAATCTCTAGCATATAACTTCATTTGTTTAAATAATTAAGTTTAAAAACCCCACTGTTTCTTCACTTGTTCTTCTGCCAACTGTTCAATTTTTGTCCAAATCGTATCTTTGTTCACAATGACATTTGTTTGATAGTTTCTGTCTTTATAATTAACTGTAACGCATACTTCTATCACCTTCAGTTTCCTCCTTTCAAAAAATTTCTCTTTCATACTATTACTTATTAATTAGCCAACTTTTGCAGTTCAATGTTTAAAAATGTTCGGACTCTACGTGGTAAAAATTTGCGAATTTCTTCTTCGTTAAAACCAATTTGCAATCTTTTTTCATCCAACATAATCGGGCGACGCAACATTAGTGGATGCTCAATTATTAATGTATAAAATTCATTTAGCGAGAGCTCATCAATATTTATATTTAAGTCCTGAAAAGTTTTGGATCTAGTTGAAATAATTTCAGTAGCCCCCTCTTCAGTTAAACGAAGAATCGATTTAAGCTCATCAACTGTCATAGAATTTGATACGATGTTTTTTTCAATATAATCAATTTGATGCTCTTCAAGCCATGCTTTCGCTTTTCGGCATGAAGCACAGCTTGCTGTTGTATATAGAATTACCATATTTAACTCACTCCTTTAATGTTATTAAACGTACATTTTAAATATCGCTTATTGAAATGTATTAAAAAAAATTACAGTTTAGAATCAAATTCACATAATGTTAATTATTCAGCAATGTTTCATTTATCTCTATTATTCATGCTACATTTTACAGACGTTAACAACTCACTTTTAAAAATCTTACTGTAATTTTAAACTTTACAGTTCAATTAATCAACTGTTAAGTCTTGGATTAATTTTAATAACACAACAAATTATTCTCATGTAAAATTCCCCATAGCATGATGGCTCCTTCAAAGCACATTTCACGCATTTCTTGCTTACAAGTGCTATTATGGATTATATTCATCCTAATAAAAAGTACGTACTTTAAAGTGTTATAGGTACTAAAAAGTAACATATGCATTTTCAAGTGCCATTCTGCTTATTTCTCTCTTACATCGGTTATTATGACCGATATTTAGCACAATAAATAGTACGCACTTTAAAGTGTTATAGGTACTAAAAAGAAATAATTTTAGTATTGCAACGGATGTAGGCTCACAACTGTAATCTAAATTCATCAAAGGAGTTTTTTTATGAAGACATACAATATTCCTGTAGAAGCGACTTTAGAAGTTATTGGCGGAAAGTGGAAAGTTGTTATCCTTTGTCATTTAAAAAAAGGAACAAAAAGAACGAGTGAATTAAAACGTTTAATGCCTGGTATTACGCAAAAAATGTTAACCCAACAATTACGGGAACTAGAAGAAGATGGTGTAATCCAAAGGAAAGTATATGACCAAGTACCACCAAAAGTAGAGTACTCTTTAACGGATTACGGTTCGTCTTTAGGAGCTATACTCGATTCCCTCTGTTCCTGGGGAGAAGTTCATCTTGAAAAAACCGGGAACACATCCATGCTGATTACAGCAGATGAATAATAACTGTAGAAGACATAAAATAGGTTGAGACAATACTTGCCTCAACCAGTTTTTATGTCTCTTTATAATTTTTTGCCGTAATGACTGTTTCAAACTCAAAGGTTTCCGGTAGATGATCTGCATAAGAATATTCAAAAGTTCGTCCATCCGTTAAGTAAGCTACTTGTTCAACTCGCATGAGGAAATCCTGATTTGTTAAGTTCATAAACTGCTTTTCCCTATCATCTGGGCGAATTCCTTTAACCCTGACAACAGATGTCCCTACTTCAAGACCAAGTTTATTTTGAATATGTGAGTATATCGACTCCTCTAAAACAGAAGCCTTAACACCTGGGATAACCGAAATTGGCATCCATGTATGCTCCATAATCGTCGGAATGCTGTGAATGATGCGGAGGCGAATGATTTTATAGACGAAATCACCGATTGAAACTCCCAATTTCTCAGCAACTACTTCATCAGCACCAACAATCGCAAACTCGATAATTTTACTTTCTACCTCACTGCCGTAAACAGCTTTCGTACCTGTTAAAGTTTGAATCATTCGTGCCTTTTCCTGCTGACGCCAATCTTGCACCACTGTTCCACTTCCGCGCCGGCGGATGATGTAGCCGTCTCTTACTAACAGATCCAGCGCTTTTTTAATAGTAAGTGCTGAAACATCAAATTCTTCAGCAAGGACGGGGCTACTCGGAATTTTTTCATTGATTTTATATTCACCGTCTAAAATTTGCTGTTTAATCTTTTGATAAATGCCGAGGTATTTTACTTGTGTTGATCCGCTTGCCATTTCCATACCTCCTCGTATATTAATATTTAAGCCCTATTACTGGCTTAGATTTTCTTCTTAAT